>JASHYE010000061.1 GCA_030043155.1 Candidatus Acidiferrales bacterium
AATGTGGTGGGGCGCCTCAAGCCCGGCGTCACCGTCGCACAGGCCAGCGCCGAAGCACACGCGCTCGGGTTGCAGCTTGAGAAGCAGTATCCCAAGGACAACGGCGGCCGCAACGAAATGGTCGTGCCGATTGACGATACGTCCATTCCACCGCAGGCGCGCGGAGTCTTCGCGCTCGCCGGCGCACTGATGATGGGCATCGTGGGCCTTGTTCTGCTGATCGCCTGCGCCAACGTCGCTAACTTGCTGCTTGCCCGCGCGACGCAGCGCCAGCGCGAGATCGCCGTGCGCCTGGCCCTCGGCGCATCGCGCATGCGATTGATTCGCCAGTTGCTCACCGAAAGCTTTCTGATCGCGATCTTGGCAGGCATTCTGGGAATTTTCTGCGCCTACTGGGCCAAGTCGTTTCTCGTTTCGCTGCTCCCCCAGGGGCTGGTTGGAACTCTCGACTTCACTCTCGATGGCCGCGTTTTTCTTTACACGCTTGCCCTGGCGGCGATTGCCACATTGATCTTCGGATTGATGCCCGCGCTGCAAGCGTCGCGCGGCGATAGCATTGCCGCTCTGAAAGATCGCACCGGCGCGCCTACGGGAAGCGGCCGCTGGTATGGCTTGCGCGGCGTGCTGGTGATGGTTCAAGTCGCGCTCTCGCTGATCGCTCTCGTCGGCGCCGGGCTTTTCATCCACAGCCTGCGCAACGCGCAATCCATCGATCCCGGCTTCGAAGTACAGCACGAATTTGTCATGCTCCTGAACATGGGCGGCGCACACTATGCTCAGCCGCAAGCCGAAGCGTTCTATCGCGATGTTGTTCAGCGGCTCGACGGCCTTCCGATGATCGCTGGCGCAGGGCTTGCTGATTCCGGGCCGCTCGGCTTGGGTGGCGGGCTAGCGCGCACCACATTCACCGATGGCGTTGACTACACCGACCCGCGCGATGGCAAACTCACGCCAATCGTCGCCTCCGCGCCTGGATTTTTCTCGGCCGCAGGCATTCCGCTGCGCGAAGGCCGCGATTTCACGGAGAGCGATGATGCCAACAGCACCATGGTCGCTGTTGTCAATCACGCCGCTGCGGATGCGTTCTGGCCCGGAAAAGATCCCATCGGCCAGCATTTGCATTTTCTTGGCGAAACTTGGGTCGTCACTGTCGTCGGCGAAGTGAATACTGTCAAATTCGGATCGCTCGGCGAGGCGCCGCAAGCTGTTGTCTATATGCCGCTCAAGCAGCACTATTCGCCTTTCGTAGTGCTTTGGGCGCACACAAAAAGCGATCCGGCGAGCGCAATACCGGCCGTGCGCGACGTGATCCATTCGATGGCGCCGTTGCTGCAGCTCGACTTCGTCCGCACGGTACCGCAAGTGCTCGTGCAATCTCTCACGGTGCCGACGATGGGGGCTGAACTGCTCGGCACGTTCGGGCTGCTCGCGCTTATTCTCGCCGCAATTGGGACTTACGGCGTGATGTCCTATTCCGTCAACCAGCGGCGCAATGAAATTGGCATTCGCATGGCGCTTGGAGCACAGCCGGCAAATGTCATGCGACTGATTCTCGGCAATGGCATGGCGATGGTTCTGGGAGGAATTGTTGCGGGGCTTGGCTTCTCCGTCCTGTTGGCAAAGAGTATGAATTCCCTTCTCTACGGCATCGGAATATTCGATCCGGCGAGCTTCCTCTTAACGGCACTGCTGCTGATACTCGTCGCCCTCGGCGCATGTTTAATTCCCGCGCGCCGCGCCATGCGCGTCGACCCCATCGTTGCGTTGCGGTATGAATAAAGTGGCGCGCGCATCGAACGACAGCAGGCGCTGCGCGAAGCGCGCGTGGAGATGGGCAGCATGGATTCGGTGAAAGAGAAAGTACGCGCGGTCGGCTGGGAGACGGCGTTCCATTCATTCTGGCAAGACGTTCGATATGGACTGAGAATGCTGGCGAAGACGCCGGGGTTCACGGCGGTCGCCGTGCTCACGCTGGCTCTTGGCATCGGCGCGAACACGGCGATTTTCAGTGTGGTCGAGGGTGTCGTGCTGGCATCGCTGCCGTATCGTCAGCCGGATCGCCTGGTCATTGTGGCGGAGAGCAACGAGCGCTTTCCGGAAGACGCGATCTCGTATCCGAATTTCCTGGACTGGCAGCGCAGTGCCCATTCGTTCCAGCAAATGGCGGCGCTCATGGGAAATCAGGACTTTGACCTGACTGCTCCCGGAGCGCCTGAGCATCTCGACGGGCAGAGAGTGTCCGCGGGATTCTTCAACACAATGGGCGCGACGCTGGCGCTCGGCCGCGAGTTTTCTCCGCAGGAAGACCGGCAAGGCGGACCGCCCGTTGTAATCATAAGCAACCGATTGTGGAGAGAGCGCTTCGCGAACAGCCCTCAGGTTCTCGGAAAATCCATAACTCTGGACGGAGTCGCATACGCGATTGTTGGAGTTGCTCCGCCTGGATTTCGCCCGTTGATCAATTATCAAGACGTGTTCCTGCCGATCGGGCAAGCTGACCCGTTGATTCTCGATGCCCGTGGAAGCCACGATGACATCATCGCGGTTGCGCGGCTCAAGGCCGGCATAAGCATCGCTCAAGCTCGGGCAGAGATGAACACGATTCAGAGTCACTTGGACGAGCTTTATCCTGATGCTGACCGAGGCACGGGCGCAACAGTGCGCCCGTTCCAACAGGTGCTCGTCAACCGAGTGAGCGGCACGCTACTGCTACTTTTCAGTGCAGTCGGGCTGGTGTTGCTGATTGCATGCGCGAATGTCGCAAGCTTGCTGCTGGCGCGCTCGGCGGCGCGCGGACGCGAGTTTGCTATCCGGCTGGCGCTTGGCGCAAGCCGCGCTCGCATTGTCCGGCAGCTCGTCACTGAAGGTGTTTTACTTTCGCTCGCGGGAGGAGCATTAGGTTTGCTGTTTGCGAAAGGCTGCATTGGCCTGGTGCTGGCAACAGTGCCAGACAGCCTGCCGCGGACATACAATATCGGCCTGAATGCCTACGTCTTGCTATTTACGCTGGGGATTTCGTTTGCCGTAGGAGTTCTGTTTGGCCTCGCGCCCGGACTGAAAAGCTCAAGGGCGGACGTGCAAGATTCGCTCAAGGAAGGCGGGCGCGGTTCCACCACTGCGCATCATCGCGCGCAAAGCACGCTGGTGATCATGCAAATGGCGC
>JASHYE010000448.1 GCA_030043155.1 Candidatus Acidiferrales bacterium
TGCTTTTGGCCTGTCTTCGCGCTCAGTCATCATGGCCTCCGTGAAACTCGCGACGCGCCTGCGCCCCGAATTTCGTTTGGAATTCAATCTGTCTTGATTTTCGGCTGTGCGCGGACGCTGTGCAGTGGGATAAGTGCTCGATTTCGCCTTAGACACTTCCCTGTAAATCCTACCGAATCCCGCTTACAATATGCCCCGCTTTGCTAAACGCGAATACAAAACTCGGTCCGTACGAAATTCAATCGCCGCTCGGCGCGGGCGGAATGGGCGAAGTATATCGCGCTCGCGACACGCGATTGAATCGCGATGTGGCGCTGAAAGTTTTGCCGGAGGCGTTTGCGCGCGACGCGGAACGGCTGGCACGTTTTCGCCGTGAAGCGCAAGTGCTGGCTTCGCTGAATCATCCCAATATCGCTGCGATTTACGGATTCGAAGATTCGGGCGCGACACACGCGCTGGTGATGGAATTAGTCGAAGGGCCGACGCTCGCGGAGAAAATCAAGTCGAGCGCAATGCCATTTGAGGAAGCGTTACCCATTGCGAAGCAAATTGCCGAAGCGCTGGAATACGCGCACGAGCGCGGCATCATTCATCGCGATTTGAAGCCTGCGAACATTAAGCTGGCAAGCAACGACGCGGTGAAGATTCTCGACTTTGGCTTGGCCAAGGCACTCGAAGGTGATCCCGCCGCGATAGACATTTCCACTTCGCCAACCATCAGCCGCATGGCCACGCAAGCGGGGATTATTTTAGGCACTGCAGCATATATGTCGCCGGAGCAGGCAAAAGGCAAGTCCGTCGACCGGCGGACGGACATTTGGACGTTCGGGTGCGTGCTGTACGAGATGCTGACGGGGAAGATGGCATTCAGCGGCGAGACGGTGACGGATACGCTGGCTTCGGTCATCAAGAGCGAGCCGGAGTGGAATGCGATTCCAACGAGCACGCCGCAATCGATCTGCAGTTTACTTCAGCGCTGCCTGAAAAAGGATGCGCGCCAGCGATTGCAGTCGATTGGAGATGCACGAATCACGATTGAAGAGATTCTGAATGGCGCAAGTGCGCAATACGAATTAGCGCAGCAGGATTCATCAGCGGGCGGCATGAAGCCGCCCCTACAAATGCCCGTATCACGGTGGCGCAGCGCATTGCCGTGGGTGCTGTTCGCCGCGACAGCGTTCGCGTTCATTGCGTTCGTGGCAGTGAGGAGATTCAGAGGTTCGGCGCCCGCACCCGAAGCAGCCATGCACTTCGGCGCTGTCACCGATTTCCCCGGGGTACAGGCGCAGCCATCGCTTTCGCCGGATGGCCGCTCGGTGGCTTTTGTCTCGAACCGCGACGGCCACTACAACATTTATGTCGGACTGGTGAACGGCGGGAGCTTGGTTCAAATCACCAACGATCCGAACCTGAAATCCGGGCCTTCTTGGTCACCCGATGGGACCACGATTGCGTACGCTCGCCTCAGCGATTCAGGCATATGGGACATCTGGGAAGTTCCGGCGCTAGGCGGTGCGCCCCGGCAACTGATTTTGAGCGCGGCTGATCCGACTTGGTCTCCGGACAGCCGCTCGCTCGTTTACGAGAACATGACCGACCATGCGCTGTGGATTGCCAGTGCTTCCGGAGAAAATACTCATCGGCTGGCAGGAACTGAAAACACGGAATGGCTTGATACACAGCCGCGTTTTTCGCGCGATGGCCGGAAGATTGCGTTCGCCGCGCGGAACAGCGATGGCGGGCCGTATGGCGAATTGGCGGTAGTGGATCTCGATTCTGGAAAGACACGGCTGTTGACTCACGACGACGCGCTTGTTCTCTCGCCGGCATGGTCGCCATCAGGCAAGTTCATTTACTTTGCGTCGAGCCGCGGAGGAACGGTAAACATCTGGAAAATCGGGGTGGACGGCAGCGGACTTGAACAGATCACCGCTGGCGAAGGAGACGACGCCGAGCTGGATGTTTCCGCCGACGGTAAGCGGATTGTGTTTGCGACGCTGCGCGAGCATCTTGCTCTTGCCCAATTGGACCTTCCGACGGAGCCTGGGAAGCAGCACGTGAAACTTCTCTCCACCGATCCTGCGCGGAATCAGTACGGGCCCTCATATTCTCCTGATGGAAAGCACCTGGCGTATTTTTTTGGCCTGAAAGGGGCGGTGCAGGAAGGCATTGGCGTTGCGAATGCAGACGGTTCGAACGCGACGCCACTGGTGCAAGATTCGCGAGTCAACGTGTTTCCGGTGTGGACACAGGATGGGCAGCAACTCGTCTACATGTCCTCGGCCACGGTTGCCGACAATTGGGAATACCGGCGTATTCCGGTATCAGGGGGAGAGCCGCAAGCTTTGGTCAAGCGCTCCTTTTTTGTGAGCATACCCGAGATTGGCCGCGATGGGCGGGTGCTTTTCGGCGAAGCACACGGCGAAGTTGACACGTTTGATCTAAGAACCGGCAAGGGGGAGACACTCGGCACGCTGCCCGCGGGCGGGGTATTGTGGCTCCTGCGGTGGTCGCCGGATCAACATTCAGTGGCTTATATGATAGGGCCGGATCAACATTCAATGGTTTATACGACCGGGCCGAATGTTGGAGACAAACCGAATGCCGGAATCTGGGTGGATGATTTCAAAGATCCTCCGCGCCAAATCTTTCACGGCTGGGTTATTTGGTTCGCCCTCGGTCCAGGAAACCAGATCTATTTGATTCAAGGCAAAGCCGATTTGAACGGAGTTCTCTGGAAGGTCGGGTGGAATGGCCAGGGCCTCACGCGGATGTCCGCGACGATTCCGATTCTTTACAATTTCAATTACAACCCTACAGACATGACAAATCAGTTTGACGTTTCTCCCGATGGCCAACACGTGGCTTTTCAAACCGAACAGATTCTGGAAGAGAATATCGGCATGATCGAGAATATCCGCTGATGTGTTCATCCGCACGACAAAACGCGTAAGAGTCCGAAGGAGCAACGCAGGAATGCAGGGAAGAAGAGCCGATGACTCCCGGGCAAACGCGTTGACTTTCGCTCGGACGGTTTTCGGCAATTAGGATACAATCGCGCCCCGGCTGCCATGGGCCTCTCCCTCGGAACCCGACTCGGACCATATGAGATTGTCGCACCCCTCGGCGCGGGCGGAATGGGCGAAGTATATCGCGCTCGCGACACGCGATTGAATCGCGATGTGGCGCTGAAAGTTTTGCCGGAAGCGTTTGCGCGCGATGCGGAGCGGCTGGCACGTTTTCGTCGTGAAGCGCAAGTGCTAGCTTCGCTGAATCATCCGAACATTTGCACCATTCATGGGCTTGGCGATCACGAGGGCGGACTCTTCATCGCCATGGAATTGCTGGACGGCCAAACCTTGAAAGAACGTCTTTCTGCGGGACCACTGCCGATCGCCGCGCTGCTTGAATTGACAATCCAGATTGCCGACGCACTGGATGC
>JASHYE010000449.1 GCA_030043155.1 Candidatus Acidiferrales bacterium
AGCCGCATTACAGGATTGGCCGACGATCTTTGCCTCGCGCTCAAGGCGGAGTCGATTTTGATCGAGCGCATCCCGGGGAAATCGACGGTGGGAATCGAGGTTCCGAATCCGCATCGCGAGACGATTGCCTTGCGCGAGCTGATTGAGTCAGCGGAGTTTGCGCATTCGTCGACCAAACTGGCGCTGCCTCTTGGAAAAGACCTCGTGGGGCACATCCGCGCGGCGGATCTGACGCAGATGCCCCATTTGCTGATTGCGGGCGCAACAGGAACCGGCAAGAGCGTATTCATCAACTCCATGTTGATGGGCATGCTGTACAAATCGACGCCGGATGAAATGAAATTGGTGCTCGTGGATCCAAAGCGCATCGAGCTGGGACTCTACGAAGATATTCCGCACCTTTTCACGCCAGTGGTGACGGACCCCAAGGTTGCGTCAAACGTGCTGCGCAACGCAACGCGAGAAATGGAGCGGCGGTTGAAATTGCTCGCTCAGCGCGGCGTCAGAAACATCGATCAATACAATCGCACTTTTGAAAAAGGCACATCGCTCTCGTTATTCGACGAGACCGAGGACCAGGAGCACAAGCCCCTCCCATACATCGTGATTGTGATCGACGAGCTTGCCGATTTGATGATGGTGGATACGACAAATGTGGAAGAGTCAATCACGAGGCTGGCGCAAATGGCGCGCGCGGTCGGCATTCATCTGATTCTAGCGACGCAGCGCCCTTCCGTTGATGTAATTACAGGATTGATCAAAGCGAATTTCCCCGCTCGCATTTCGTTCCGCGTCGCGAGCAAGGTAGATTCACGTACGATTCTGGATACAAATGGCGCGGAATCGCTGCTGGGACGCGGCGATATGCTCTACCTGCCAGCCGGATCATCGCGAATTCACCGCATTCACGGACCATTGGTAACAGAATCGGAAGTCGCGGCCGTCTGCGAATTTTGGCGCGAGCAGGCTAAAGCCATTTACAACGAAGAGCTGCTTAAGCCGCCAAAGGATGAGAACGCTGCTGCGGGGGAGGAAGGACCAGACGGCGGTGAAGAAGTTGACGACGAGCTTTACCAGGAAGCGGTGCGGGTGGTCTGCGAAATGGGCCGTGCTTCTACTTCGACGCTGCAGCGGCGCTTGCGCGTGGGCTATGGCCGCGCGGCTCGACTGATTGACTTAATGGAGAAAGACGGAATCGTTGGCCCGCCGGACGGATCGCGTCCGCGCGAAGTGCTAAAGAAGAAAGACTGGATGCGCGAATTTGACGAATCGATGAAATAAACTCATCCCCTTTCCCGTTTCATCCAACAAATAATGCCCCGAACTTCCGCAGGATAAACCCCTCCCCGCATTCCAATTCAGGGACGCTATTGGCAAATTCACGAATTACATGACACAGGCGGTTCGAACGGCAATTTGACGCAAGCTCCAACCGCCCGTATAGTTATTTGCTTCGCTTTCATGCATGCTGACCTGATTTTCCTGGCATCCGTTGATTGAGCCGGATTCAAGACTGAAGACAAAAATGCCTGTTGAGATTGGAAAATCCTACGAACCGCAGGAGATCGAGCGAAAGTGGGCTCGATTGTGGTTTGAGAAACAGCTTTACCGCCCGCGCGCCAACTCGAGCGGGAAGATTTTTTCTATCGTACTCCCACCGCCGAATGTCACCGGCTCGATCCACATCGGCCACATGCTGGAGCATACGCAGATAGACATTTTGGTTCGCTGGCGACGAATGCAGGGATTCGAAACACTGTGGTTGCCGGGAATCGATCATGCCGGAATCGCAACTCAAGTTGTCGTCGAGCGCCAGCTCGCAGCCGAAGGCTTAAAACGCGAGGAACTCGGCCGCGAGGAATTCGAAAAACGCGTCTGGCAGTGGAAAACCGAAAGCGGCGGAAAAATAAAAGAGCAGATGATCCGCCTCGGGGTTTCCTGCGATTGGACGCGCGCGCGATTCACGCTGGATCCTCCGCTTTATCGCTCCGTGATGGAAGCATTTCTCCGCCTCTATCGCGAAGATTTGATTTACCGCGGCCGCTACATGGTGAATTGGTGTCCGCGATGCCAGACCGCCCTCAGTGATCTGGAAACTGTGCATGAGCCTCGCGAAGGACGATTGTGGTTCATCCGTTATCCGCTTCAGGGATCGATTGAGTTCATCTCCGTTGCGACCACGCGTCCTGAAACCATGCTCGGCGACACTGCGGTCGCTGTGCATTCCGGTGATCAGCGGTACAGACAATTCGTCGGCCGGAAAGCCATATTGCCGCTGTTAAATCGCGAGATACCGATTATTGCCGACGACTCCGTTGATCGCGAATTCGGCACTGGCGCCGTGAAGATCACGCCAGCGCACGATCCCAGCGATTTCGCCATGGCGCAGCGGCATCATCTTGCGGAGATTGAGGCTATTTCTGCGGATGGGCACATCACAGCAGTTGGCGGGCCGTATGCGGGACTGGAGCGCTTCGCTGCAAGAGAAAAAATCGTGCAGGATCTGAAGCAAAGCGGCCTGCTGGAGAAAATCGAGCCGCATTCCATGTCCGTCGCTATTTGCGACCGATGCAAAACGATTGTCGAACCGCGACTATCGGTTCAATGGTTCTGCAAAATGCCGCCCTTGGCCGCGCCGGCCATCAGTGCTGTTGAGTCGAACATTCTGACGATTGTTCCCGATAACCAGCGAAAGATTTTTCTCGACTGGCTCACAAATATTCGTGACTGGTGCATTTCGCGCCAGCTCTGGTGGGGCCATCGGATTCCCATTTGGCACTGCACCAAATGCGGAACCATGACGCCCGCCGCCGATTCACAAGTTGAGGTTGTCGATGGACACGCGAGAATTGCCAGCGTTCCGCGGGCTTGCCAGAAATGCGGAAGCGGCGAGTTGACGCAGGACCCGGATGTTCTGGACACGTGGTTCAGTTCTGGCTTGTGGCCATTCTCAACTCTCGGCTGGCCCGACGATATGGAAGACCTGCGCACGTTCTATCCAACAAGCCTGCTCATCAGCGGATACGACATTCTCTTTTTCTGGGATGCGCGCATGGTCATGCTGGGCCTGCACCTTATGCGGGGAAACACTCTCGGGCAACGAATTCCCTTCCGCCAACTTTATCTGCACGCTCTCGTGCGTGATCCTCACGGCATCAAAATGTCCAAAACCCGCGGAAATGTGGTCGATCCTCTCGAAATCATCGAGAAGCACGGCACCGACGCGCTGCGATTTGCATTAGCTGTCATGGCCGCTCCCGGAACAGACATCGCGCTCAGCGAAGAACGGATTCTCGGTTACCGTGCATTCGCGAATAAAATCTGGAACGCCGCGCGATTCTTGTTTTTCAATCTGGAAAAAGCAGAAGCCTCTGGATTAACCCTCGAAGAACTGGCCTCGCCGGCTGTTCGTGACGGCGCTCCTTATGAAACGGCCGACTCGCTGCCACATCGTTGGATTTTCTCGCGACTTGCCTCCGTGACTGCACAGATGAACGATGCGCTTGAAGCGTTTCGGTTCCATGAAGCCGCGCACGTGATTTATCACTTTTTTTGGGGCGACTTCTGCGATTGGTATATTGAATGGGTAAAGCCTCAGCTCAATTCTGAGAATCGCAAAGATGCAATTGCCGCCTGGCGGAATCTCTTCGCCGTTTTCGAATCCGCTCTCTGCCTGCTTCATCCATTTATGCCATTTGTGACCGAAGAATTGTGGCATCGCCTGCCGCAGCGCGAAGCGGTAGAGTCCATTTCGCTGGAACGGTTCCCCGTTGCAAACACGGCCTGGACCGATCCGGCAGCTGAAAAAGACATGGCTTTGCTCCAGGAGATCATTGGAAGCGTCAGAAACATCCGTGCGGAAGCAAACGTGGACGCGAAGAGAAAAGTGCCCGCCCAACTCTCATCGAAAGACTCTGCCATACGGGAACTGGCGGACCGAAACAAAGAGGCTGTGATGCGTCTGGGATACCTCTCGGAGCTCAGCACTGACCACGAGCGCCTGACCGGAGGCGAAGATTCTCTTGTCCGTTCAACTGCCCAATTCGACTTGCGTATTCACATTGGGAAGCTCCGTGACGTTCGGGGAGAGATCGATAAATTGAAAAAAGAAGAGACGCGGCTAAAGAAAGACATCGAGGCGAAGCGCCAGCGGTTGGCCGACACTGAATTTCGCAGCCGGGCCCCCGAAAATATTGTTCAAGGACTCGAAGCAACACTTGCCGAGCGGGAGCGGGAATATCAGAAAATTGTCAATCGACTGACGGAACTGTCATAAAATCCCGCCGTTCTCGCCAAATCGAAATGTCCCCATCGCGACCACGCGCTAAATTGGAAAACGACTGCCTGCCCGAGCAGACGGATCGCCGCATCGATTCACTGCTCGCGTTGCTCGCGGAGAATCCCACCAATGTGATTAGCGGAGCGAAAATCGCCAGTGAGATCGGCGTGAAGCGTCAGACCGTCTGGCGATGGATCGAAACGCTCCGCGATTCTGGCGTGAATGTAAAAGGGCATCCGCGCTCTGGCTACCACATCGAACGTGTCCCCGATATCCTCGCACCTCAATTGCTTTCACCGCATCTCCGGGGAACGCCATTCGGCAAGCAAATCCTTCATTTCTTCCAGACCGGGTCGACGAACGACGTGGCGATGCGCTTGGCGCAGGCCGGCGAAGCGCACGGTACGGTTGTCATCGCGGAGCGGCAAACCGCCGGGCGCGGACGAGCGGGACATTCATGGGTTTCGGAGAAATCCGCAGGCATTTACTGCAGCGTGATCCTCCGGCCTCCCATATCGCCCGTGCAGGCGCCAGCTCTTACCCTCGTCGCGGGGCTGGCCGCGCATCGGGCAATTGCCGAAGAAACAGGCCTCTCTCCCGACATCCGGTGGCCGAACGACGTAATGCTCAACGGAAAAAAAGTCTGCGGGATTCTGACGGAGATGCAGGCGGAGCTTGGCCGTATTCACTTCGCGGTGATCGGAGTC
>JASHYE010000450.1 GCA_030043155.1 Candidatus Acidiferrales bacterium
GGTCGCGGGCAATGCGGCGCCGTTCTTCATCCTGAATTTCAAGAAGCCGCGTAGAGAGCAGCCTTAACTCTTTTTCGCTGGCGCGCAGCGCCTCACTGTTGTCCGAAATACCAGTGAGATCCGTGGCCACAGCACAGATGGTCTTGGAACTCTTGAGCGGGCTGAGTGAAAGGCAAATCGATACTCTTCGTCCGCCACCGCGTCGCAGTTCAATTTCTCCTTTTACGCTTCCGCGAGTGCCACTCTCCAGAAGGGCCTCGAGTCGTGGCAGCGCGGCGGGGGAGACATAATTCTGCAAACGAGAACCCAGGAACTGTTCAAGCGGCTGGTCCACAAATCTAGCAAACGGGGCATTTGCGTGCAGGATTGCGCCCCGCGCGTCGAGGATGGCTGCACCTTCATTCATGTTTTCTACGAGCACGCGGTAGGCAGGTTCGGCCGCATCAGGAAGCAAAGCTTCGCCCACCGGGGACATCAGCACCGCGTCCGCGGCGCCTCGATGAACGGAGTTCAGAACCTGCTCAAGTTCAGTCACACGATGGCGAAGCGCAGCGCGTGTGCCTTGGTGCGCCTTCTTCTTCCGCCGAGAACCGTTGTTTCGACCGTTATTCATTTGCTGAGGCAACCTGGGCGATCTGGTCCGCTGATGCAGAGACGAAAAATGCTGAACGCGCGAGACTCTGCGCTATTTGCGTTTTGCGATATGCGGTTTTCCTTGGAATAGGCCATCAATCATCTCGGCATGCCGGGCAGGAAGGCGCGTCGTGAAGAATGGCATTTTAGCCGAAAAATCCGCGATGGGCAAGCTGTTACCCAGGATCCCAATCCTGCAGTTCGGCGTGTCCCTCTTGTGGATTGCTCGGCTATTTCCTTCGCATTTTCCTCCTACCGTTCCTGTCTGGACGACACACCAAAATTGGCGATTAGAAATTCATCTGGTGTTTGTTATGTGTGAGTTGGCGCAGATTCTAATTCTGTGGATTGGTGATTAGAAAGCAGCGGCGAGTGGCGAGCAAGCATAAGACGAAGAACTCGGGCGCACGCATGCGAAGGCCACTGGATCGTCACTCGGGGCCGAGGGGAAGGAAGTACTGCGTGCCTTTCACCGGCTGCTTGAGGCGGCGGAGGAGTTCCTGCAAATCCTGATTGCGCTCGACGAAATCGATGTCGGAGGTGTCGACGACGAGGAGATTCGATGCGGAATAGTGAAAGAAAAAGTGCTCGTAGGCCTGCGCGATGGTCTCCAGATATTCCGGGGAGATGTTGGATTCTTCGCGCGCGCCTTTTTTTGAAATGCGCTTCTTCAGCACTTCGGGCTTGGCTTGAAGATAGATGACCAGATCGGGAGTGGCGAGCGAAGAAGCGAGCATTTCGTAGTAGCGTTCGTAAAGCTTCAGCTCTTCATTGTCGAGATTGACGTAGGCGAAGATTTTGTCCTTCTCGAAAAGAAAATCGCTGACCACGGGCGAGGGCGCCGCGTTGCGGTCGACGTCGAGCAGGCGTTTGTGGCGCTCCATGAGGAAGTACATCTGCGCGCGGAAGGCGGAGCCGGCTTTTTCTTCATAGAAATCGGCGAGGAAGGGATTGTCTTCGCAATCGAAAATGCGGCGCGCGTGGAAACGCTCCGCGAGAATTCGCGAGAGAGTGGATTTGCCGACGCGAATGGGGCCTTCGACGGCGAAATACTTGGGGGCTTTGTATTTCGGCTCGGGCATGGCGCGGCATTATAACAAAGTGGTCAGTGGTCAGTGATGAGTGGACAGAAAAAAAACAAATACATCGCGCGGGTGAAGCGCGCGACAGGAAGAACAACTTCACGAATACCTTCCATCGCGGCAGCGCGAAAAGGAAGTTTGTGTTGCGTGGTTTCGTGACCCGCGACGCGTGGCCTGTGGCCCGTGAAAAAGCCAATACATCGCGCGAAAGGCGCGCGAATAGGAAGAATACTTCAAGAGAACCTTTCGTCGCGGCGGGGCACGAAAAGGAAGAATTTATCGTTGAAGCGCTGGGGCACGGCTGAAGTCGTGCCCTTCCGAACCCTGGCGCGAATAAGAGTTACAACTGTCTGGACGCGCCCATTGCAAGTCAGCGTGATCGGACCGAGTCGGCGGTCATCTTTCAAAAACAGCGGATTCCTCGTTGTGCCGGTTGAAAAGAACCGGGACTCGCTCGGAATGACAACGACGTGGTTACCAGCTGCGCGAATGGACGGTCGTGATAAACGTGCGGAGAGCAGGCAGGACCGGCTGTAGACGAGGAAGTCGCGAGGAAAACAAATGCCACGGCGAGATTCCTGCCTGCGGCAGGCAGGCTTCGTCGCAAAAAAAACCGCTCCTCAGGATGACTAGCTAAAAGCGAGTCACCAGCTGCGCGAGAGGGCGGCGACGATGTGAGCGAGGCCGTCGAGGTCGCGCAAATCGATGACTTCGCCGGGAGAATGCGAGTAGCGCAGAGGCCAGCCAAGGGCGACATCAATCGAGCCGTAGCGCAAGAACGCGGAGCCGTCGTTGCCGCCGCCGGTGATGCCGTACTGCACGGGGATTTTGTTTGCGCGGGCGATGGCCACGACTTTTTCGACGAGCTTGAGCGGAACGATATTGGAATTGTCGACGGCGCGCACGACGAAGCCGTCGCCGATTTTCGCGTCGCCGAAACGCGGCGATTCGAGAGGCGAATCGGAACTGACGAATGTGTCGATGGCGAATACGTACTGCGGCTCTTTCCCTGCGGCAGCAAGACGCGCCGCAACTTTTCCAGCTCCAACGAGGCCTAGCTCTTCGCCGGTGGACCAAACGAAAGTAACGTCGCGGTCTTTCAAATTCGGGCCGAGAGCCCAAGCGGCGGAGATCAGCGAAGCGTCACCGACGCGATCGTCGAAGCTGCGTGCGTTCGCGCGGTCGTTGGCGAGATGGCGAAACTGTTTCGGAATGGTGACGAAATCATTGACGGCAACGCCCATTTGCGCGACTTCGTCAGGCGAGCGGGCGCCGATGTCGACGCGATACATGAGTGCGCGGCCGCGAGGCCATTTGAATCCCGGCTCGTCCCAGCCTTCGGGAAGTTCCATGATGCCGGGAACATCTTTGCCGCTGGCGGTGTGGACCAGCGCGGCGTGGCCGAGATAATAATCGAGATCGCCGCCGCCCTTTGTTTCCACGGCGAGCTTGCCGTCGGGCATGATTTTTTCGACTTCGTAGCCGATTTCGTCCATGTGAGCGACGAAAAGAATGCTGGGCACGTGTGCGGATGCGGGCGCTGTACCGATATGAAGAATTAAATTGCCGGCATCGTCGGTTTCGGGATGCGCCCATTTGGGAAGAAGGTCTTTCACCATATCGCGGACGCGGCCTTCGTGGTCGCTGACGCCATAAGTCTCGACGAGGCGCGAAATGAGCTGTTCGTTCGTGGGCGGCGTGTTGAATGTGGCACCAGCTTTGGACGATTCATTGCCTGTAGCGCTCTGTGCTGATTGCGTGACGGAGCCTTGGGCGTAGGCTTCGAGCAAATCTGTAAGATTGGCGAGGTCGCGCGTGCTGATCATTTCTGCGGGCGTGTCTGGCCAAGCGGTGGCGATGCCGAGGTGGACTGTCTTTTCTGGCGTCTGCGGATTTGCGAGATAGCTCTGAGGCATCAGCGGCGCGGAATAATCTTTGACGATGGGAATTTGATGCGAATCAGCGAGGCTCTTCAGCGCGGCGGCGAAATCCGAGAAATCGCTACTGAGATTTGAGTCGCCCACGAGGACGCCACTGCCGAGCGGCTGGCGCGGGCCGCGATGCAAAGTTGGCTCAGTGAAACTAGGCGGACTCGGTGTGAGGCGGCCGACGTAAACGAGTTGGTCGACATGAGTGTTGTCAGACAATTCGTCGAGAACGCGTTCGAGGCCGCGCGCGCCGGCCCATTGCTGCGCGACGAAAGCGACGACGAGGGTGCCGGTAATTTTCGAGGGATCGATGCGGCGCAAGAGTTCGACGAGAGCGACGTCGCCGAAACGATCGCCGATGGCAGCGCCTGTTTCGAAATTGGGGCCCATGTCGTATAGGGTGCGGTCGATGACCATGGGGCTGAGCAGATCGGCACCGAGGCGCTTGGCTTCGGCGGCGGAATTTGCGCCGATATCGACGAACATATTTTCAATGTAGTCGGGATCGGGAGGGTTCAGGCGGCCGGGCTGCAAATGCACGGAAAGGCCGGCAACGACGCCGGGAATCCATTTGCCAGACGCGGTTTGAATCTGCACTGGCTGTGCGGAATAAAGCTCGTTGAAGAGCGGGAGCACGCCAAATTGCGGTAGCCGCTGCACCTGAAGATAACCGTCAGAGGTGATGTTGCTGATGACGTAACCGGGCTCGTCCATCGGCGCGACGATGAGGCGCAGTGGGCCGCCGCTGCCGATGGTGACGATGAGGTCGCCGAGATTGTCGGACTTCATATTCAATTGGGACGATAAAGATTTCAAGCGTTCGCGGATTTTTGCAGCGAGAACCGATTCGTGTCCGGGAATGGCGGGGGTTTCGACGAAATCGTGCATGTCCTGGGAAGTTGAGCC
>JASHYE010000451.1 GCA_030043155.1 Candidatus Acidiferrales bacterium
CTGGACGCGAAGACCAAAGAAGTGTTTGAGATTTCCGCCACGCAAGTGCAGCCGCATGGAAAAGATTTTCAGAGCGCCGATCCTTCGACGAGCGAACGAGCGCTGCCCAGCGCGGATTGGGACATGCGCGATTTAGGCCCGGCGGAACGAATTGAAGTTCGCCTGCTCACCGATAACGTTATGCTGGATGTGCAACTGCCTCACCCGCTCGACCTGCGCGTCCCGCTCCACTAGTCAATTCGAAATATTTTCCGAAACCGGCCCCGGCGAATCCGCGCCTTCCTGCGTCGGCCCCTTGAGTTCCGCCAGCAAAATCCCAATAAAAACCAAAATCGCGCCGGAGAGGACGCGCGCCCCCAGGCGCTCGTGCACGACGATGAGTGAAGTCAGCGCGGCGAAAACAGGTTCGAGGCTGAAGAGAATCGCTGTGTGCGTCGGAGAAGTGTACTGCTGAGCCCACACCTGAAGCGAGAAACATAGAGCCGTTGCGCCGACGGCGGTAATGAGAATTGCTCCAATCAGTTCAGGGGACCAGCGCACGAACGGAGGCTCCCAGCGCGTCGCCGTGAGCACCGGCAAACAGAGCGCTGTAAGAACAGCCGTCGTCGCGACCTGAAGGAAACTGAGGGCCGCAACGGAATGACGCGGGCTGTAGCGCGCCACGAAAATAATCTGAAATGCGAACATCACTGCACATCCGAGAACAAGGAGATCGCCGGTGTTCAACGCCGAAAATCCAGAGCGCGGCACAGTGAGAAAATACAAACCAAAAAGCGCTACGATTGCCCCCATCCACACCCAGCGATTCACTTTTCGATGCCAAAGAATGGCCAGCAGCACCGGGACCATGACGACGCTCGCGCCAGTGATAAATGCAGCTTTGGATGGAGTTGTGTATTTCAGCCCGAGGGTTTGAAACGCGTAGCCACCAAACATGAAAACGCCAATCAGCGCACCAGCGAAAAGCGCTGCCGAATCCAGCTTGCGAAGAGCACGCGCGTAGACGATTCCCATCACAATCGCGGCAAGCGAAAAGCGAATTGCGTTGAAGGAAAAAACGGAAGCAAAAGCCAGTGCGTCTTTGACGACAACAAACGTGGCGCCCCAGATGAGCGCGCATACGGCCAACGCGAAGTCAGCCTTGAGGCGGCGGGACATTTTCAATCGGCGGGACGCGAGTGATATGCAAAACGGCGATCAGCCCGGAAGCAATGAGAGTCGGATTCTTCAGGACGAAACTCCCGCGATGGCGAGTATTGTCAGCAAAGCGCGCTTCAAACCCAGTTCCCTGCCCGCGGGATCATACCATTCGTTGAGAGAATGCGCGCCGCCGCCGTTCCCGCCACCACCGATTGCAATTGCCGGAATGCCGAGCGAGAGAGGAAGATTTGCGTCCGTGGATGAGCGCTCGAGGCGCGAACGATTGCCGAGGTAACGGTCGGCATTCTCGATGGCGGCGAGCAATGGAGAATCGTCGGGAAGCTTTCCGGCAGGGCGAACTCCGATGACATCGATCTTCAGCTTCAGAGGAGCTCCAGCGGAGGCGGAGGCCATCTCCTCACCGACAGCGGTCGCGAATGCCTTGCGAACCTCGCTTTCCAAGCGCGACAGTTCGTTTTCGTCCTCCGAGCGCAAATCAACTTTCACTTCCGCTTCCATGGGAATGGAGTTGACAGAGTTGCCGCCGGAAATCATGCCGAAATTAAATGTGGTTCGAGGATCCTCTGGAATGCGGATGCGTGAGAATTCCACAATGCCGCGCGCCAGCGCGGTAATGGGATTGGGCGCGCCAAAATCAGACCAGCTGTGGCCGCCCGGTCCCTCCACGCTGATTTCCAGACGGCGCGAGCCGAGGCCGAGCGTGGTCACGTAATCGGTAGCCGCTCCATCGATGGCGATGACGGCGCGGATTCTGTCCTTATACGTATTCACCAACTCGCGAATGCCCCGCAGATTCCCTTCGCCTTCCTCGCCCACGTCCGCGCAGAAAACCACAGTCGCTTTCGTTTTCAATTTTGCTTCGTTCATTGCGCGCGCGAGGCCAATAATCGTCGCGAGGCCAGTGCCATCATCGGAAATTCCGGGCGCCTCAAGCCGGCCCTGAACGTGTTTCACGCTGACGGGAGTGCCCGCGGGAAAAACGGTGTCGAGATGCGCGACGACGAGAACCACGTCTTTGCTCAAACTGCCCGCGCGCTCGCCAATCACATTGCCGACTGAATCGGTGCGCACACTCAGGCCAGTTGCCGAAAGTATCTTCGCCATATAGGCGCCGCGCGCCTGCTCCGAAAATTCCGGCGCAGGAATTTCCGTGATGGTAATCTGCTGATCCGTGATCCAGGCAGTGTTGTTATCAAGCCAGGAGAGAGCCTTCGCGACTCTTTTGTCCTGCGCGACCGAATCGGTCGGATTTGCGGCGCGAGCGGTGAACGTGGCCATCAATATGAGCATACCGAACCGCAAAAAAACTTTCATCGGTTTTGTGAAGGCGCGTGCATGTGAAGATGCGGCGACGGAGTGGGCATAAAGTGACGTCGATAGGAGACGCCAGAACCGGATGGATGTCACGTCAGCGTTTCGCAGGCATGCTTGGCGCGTTCTCGCGGCAAAGTTGCAGAATTTCCTCGTCGCTCATCACGTGCTCGGCACGCTTCGCCGCATCGAAGATGCGAGTTACCAATTCTTCGGTCGGCGCGATATTGTGCTTTTCGAGCCAATAGATCACGTTCGAACGTCCGCTGAGCGGACCGACTTCGATGATCTGCTCGAGGCCAAAAAGATTCGAAGGCACGCCGCTGTAGACCGAATTTGCAAGCGAAGCATCGCCTTTGCGATAGGCCTTGATGATGGCCGCAGCGTGAACGCCGGTTGCGGTTCGAAATGCATCGCGCCCGACGACGGGATAATTCGGCGGGACAGTGGTGTGCGTGGCGCGCGCGACCACTTCGGAATATTCTTTCAATTTCGACAAATCGCGATCAATCAAGCCCATCAGACGCAAATTGACGAGCATCAGCTCCATTGGAGTGTTGCCCACGCGCTCGCCCAGAGAATTCGCGGCTCCGTGCACCTGGTCCGCGCCCGCGGCAAATGCCGCCAGCGAGTTCGCGACGGAAAGGCCGCGATCGTTGTGCCCGTGCCAATCCAGACGAATTGTTTCTCCCGACGACTTCACGATTTCTTCAATGGCGAAGCGGACCAGGTTGTACGCGCCGCGCGGCTCGGCATGCCCAACCGTATCGCAGAGCACGATGGCGCGCGCGCCGCAGCGAATGGCAGTCGAATAGAGGGTTTTTACGGTTTGAGGATCGGCGCGCGTGGTGTCCTCGGTCACATACATCACGGGCAGACTTTCGGACACGGCGAATTGCACTGACTCTTCCGTGATGTGTTGCAGATGCTCAACCGTCCAGTCCTCCACCAGACGGCGAATCGGACTCGAGCCAAGAAAAGTGGCGGCTTCGATAGCGATTCCCGCTTTT
>JASHYE010000452.1 GCA_030043155.1 Candidatus Acidiferrales bacterium
GCATGCCGCTGCGAGTTAGGAAGACGCGCGAAGGAGCGTGTGGAGCGCGAATTCACTTTTGAGCGATTTCAACAGAGGCTGGCAGACATCATATCGTGCGAATTTTGAAAGTAACTCAATCCTATTACCCGTTCCAGGACAAGGGCGGCCCAGCCGTCAAAGTGCGGGCAATCGCGCTGGGACTGGCTGAGATTGGAAATTCGGTTGACGTCCTCACAAATGATTGGGGATTTGACCCTTCGATGGTTCCCGACGCCGCGACAGCGAGGGATGGTTGGGGCTGGTGTATGGAAGAGCGAGGCGTGAGCTGCATTTTTTTGCCAAGTGTGCTGCATTACCGCAATCTCTCGTTGAATCCCGCCGTATTGAGCTTTTGTCGCAGCGCCCTGAGAAAATATCAGCTCGCGCATATATACGGTCTTTATGACTTGCTCGGTCCGGCGGTAGCTTTTTTTTGCCGGAAGAATTCTATTCCCTATGTCGTTGAACCGATGGGGATGTTTCGCCCCATCGTTCGCAGCATTGCGCCAAAGAAAACATATCACCTGACGATCGGGAGGCGCTTTCTCTCGGGAGCGTACCGCCTTATTGCAACATCCGCGCAGGAGCAGCAAGAGCTTGCCGCCGGAGGAATTCCCCGGAAACGTATTCTCTTGCGCCGCAACGGAGTCGATGCACCACAAAATCTGCCCGCGCGTGGCGCTTTCCGTGCAAAGTGGGAGATTCCATCCGGAGCGAAGCTCGTCCTCTATATGGGCCGATTAGAGCCGAAGAAAAGCCCGGATTTGCTCCTGAATGCATTTGCAAAATGGCGCAAAACCTCGCCAACCGGTAAGGATGCGATGCTCGCTATGTGTGGACCGGAGCAGGATTGTGGTTATCAGGCGCAACTGCAATCGATAGCGAGCAATCTAGGCATAGATGACTCTACTCGATTCACAGGGCCGCTCTACGATGAAAAAAAATGGCAGGCCTACCGTGACGCTGATGTTTTCGTCCTTCCCTCTCAGAACGAAAATTTCGGGAATTCCGCCGCTGAGGCGATTGCTTGCGGCACGCCGGTCATCGTGACGGACCAATGCGGCATTGCACCCTTCGTTGCTGGCAAGACTGGCTTGGTCGTTTCTCACGAATCTGACGCGATTGCGGCAGCTTTGAAGATCGTGCTCGCAGATGATGGGGCGGCACAGCGTTTTCGCGACGGTTGCCCGGCAGTTCTGAGAGAGCTGTCATGGCACGAGCCCATCGCGGATATGAACCGGCTTTATACGGAAGCGATAGCGCACTCGCTGGAGTTGGCATAGTCATGTGCGGGATCTGCGGAGTGGTGGGGAGCGAAGATCGTCTGAAGACCGCCGAATGCGTGGCTCGCATGATGCGAGCCATGGTGCACCGAGGGCCGGATGGCGAGGGAATGTTTGTCGCTTCCGGAGCGGCCATCGGTATGCGGCGGCTCAGCATTATCGACATTCCCGGCGGCCAGCAGCCGATTTGGAATGAAGCGGAGACCCTGGCGATTGTTTTCAATGGCGAAATCTACAATTTCCGCGAATTACGCCGCACACTTCAGGGTGCCGGGCATACCTTCCACACCTCATCCGATACGGAAACCATAGTCCACGCTTACGAGGAGTGGGGGAGAGACTGCGTTCAGCAGCTTCATGGCATGTTTGCTTTCGCTATCCTCGAGATGCCGCAAGGCAAATTAAATCCGCCTAGCCGAGTTTTTCTCGCACGGGACCGCATGGGCATTAAGCCTTTGTATTACGGCGTTTCGGAAGGCAACTTTTTCTTCGCGTCGGAAGTTCGAGCGCTGCTTTCCAGCGGCTGTTTCCCGCGCCGGCTGTCCGCTTCCGCCGTTTCGGGATATCTCTCGTTCGGGGCAGTCGGAGAGCCAGGGACGTTGATCGAGGGAATTCATTCCGTTCCGCCGGGCTATTCGGGATACGTATGCTGTGAAGCTGGTTCCGCTGAATTCGAAGGGAAGCCGTACTGGACAGTTACTGATGCGACGAAAAGGCTTCCAGCGGACTTAAATGAATCTCCTCCCTTGCGAATTCGAGCCGCGCTGCAGGACTCCAACAGGAAACACCTGATTGCAGACGTGCCGCTCGGTGTTTTCCTGAGCTCCGGCGTCGATTCCACAGCCATCGCCGCCCTGGCGAGCAAGGAACAAGCGTCGATCAAGACCTTCACCGTAGCGTTTTCTGAGGAATCGTTCAGCGAAGGAGCGGACGCCCGGGCGGCCGCTAAGTACTTTGGTACAGACCACTCGGAGCTTCTTCTCACTGCAGACGAGATGCGCCTGCGTGTGGATGAGGCTGTTGCCGCTTTCGACCAGCCTAGCGCCGACGGAATCAACACCTACTTCGTTTCCTGGGCAGCGCGTCAAGCCGGCTTGAAAGTTGCCTTGTCAGGTTTGGGGAGCGACGAAATATTTGGAGGCTACTCCACATTCTCCGATACTCCGCGGCTCGCCTCGCTGATGGCTGCTTCCCGTTACGTGCCACAGCCATTACGGTCCACCGTTTCAAAGTTCTTGTACTCGATGAGCAATCACGTGGATCGTCCTGATGCTCTTCGGAAAGCAATTGCCGCATTCCGAAGTTCGTCTGATTTTTCGCATCCATATTTCTACACGCGAATGCTCTTCGCGCCCATGGATATTGCGCGACTATTGCGAGATGGGTCGAATGGCGCCACGGAATCGGAGTGGCGTCAATGGCTGTGCGATGCTGCTGAAGAAACGGCGAGCTTGGACGACTTCACCTCCGTTTCGTGGCTGGAAACTCGCTCCTATCTAGTTGACATGCTTCTTCGAGACACGGATACCATGAGCATGTGCCATTCGCTCGAAGTTAGAGTGCCTTTCCTGGACGACGAAGTGGTGCGAACCGCTCTCAGTTGTCCCGAGACTGCGAAATGCAAGAATGGCATGCGGAAGCCGCTCTTGATCGAGGCGCTTGGGGATCTGCTTCCGCCAGGTGCAGTGCAGCACGCCAAGCGCACGTTTACCTTACCTTGGAAATTCTGGCTACGTGGACCTTTGCGCGTGAAGGTGCAAGAGGGTTTGAGCAATTGTGACCCTTCCCTCGCGGAAGTCATCGATATAGAAGAAGTAAAACGAGTCTGGGAAGACTTTCTCGCTGGGCGCACGAGCTGGTCGCGGCCATGGAGCATCTTTGTTCTGAATGAATGGGCGAAACGCAACCTGGCAGGAGCTCCAGCAGCAACTATGCCGTCGAGTAATCGGACAGCAGCTTCGTCCGGCTTTTGAAAATCATGCTACTGGTTTAGCAAAGGGTGCAGCGGATTAGCGGATGATCATTTTAGGAATCAATGCCTACCACGCGAATGCGTCGGCCGCCCTCGTTATCAATGGCCAGCTTGTCGCAGCCGTCGAAGAAGAGCGCCTCAACCGCGTTAAGTA
>JASHYE010000453.1 GCA_030043155.1 Candidatus Acidiferrales bacterium
AGGCCAACGGCGTTGAGCATCCCGCTGGCTGTTTCGCAAAGCCGTGGAGCGGGAGCGCCCTCAATTGGCTTTGCCGATAAACCCTTCACCACTATTCCGCCGAGGGCATTCAAGTCGACCAGGTGGGCAAACTCGATACCGTAGCCAAAAGTCCCGCTGGCCGCAATTACAGGGTTAGAAAAAAGGAGGGAACCTATACGGACGCTTAGGTCAACGTCCGTGGGCCGCCGGGCGCTAGCGGGCGAGCTCACAGCTTGCAGTTTATCACGCGCGTCTCTTAGTACAAACGGGTCTCTTATGCACGGGGGATAGATTTTAGGAGAGAGGAGGGCAAATTCTCCAAGGCGGGTTGTGTTACGATAAGCGACCCAATGCGCATCGTTGAAAAACGCCAGCTTATGTCCGCGGACGAGATTCGCCGAACGTTGGAGCGGCTGGCGCACGAGATCGTCGAAAAGACGGGAGGAGCCAAGAATCTTGCGCTGATTGGAGTGCGTCGGCGTGGCATCCCGCTTGCCGATCGGCTTGCGAAGTCGATCCGTGCATCATCGAAGGCGGAAGTGCCTGTAGGCACGCTGGATATTACGCTTTACCGAGATGATCTCTCAACCGTTGCGCCACAGCCCGTGGTGCAATCGAGCGAGATTTCCTTTGCTGTGGATGATCGCGATCTTCTGCTTGTGGATGACGTGCTTTACACAGGACGCACTGTGCGCGCAGCGATGAACGGGCTATTCGATTTGGGGCGCCCGCGCCGGATTCGGCTATCTGTGCTTATTGATCGCGGCCATCGCGAGCTGCCAATCGAGGCGAGCTTCATCGGTCGGGCTGTGGAGACCAGCGAGACTGAAATCATTGAGGTCCGCCTGAATGAGGTTGACCATGAAGAACGTGTGGTTGTGATGGACCGCGTGGAATAAATGATACAGGAATTCGCATCTCGCAGCCGAGGGAGATTGTGTCGCATCGTTTTCATCATTTGCTGGCCATTGAGCCACTAAGTCGCGAGCAGATTACTTTCCTTCTTGACCAGGCGAAGCCTTTCCAAGAATTCCAGCGGCACCCGCTGAAGAAACTCGCCACTCTGCGCGGCAAGACGATTGCGCTTAGTTTTTTTGAAAATTCCACGAGGACGCGAATCAGCTTCGCCACCGCGGCTTCACGGCTTGGCGCCGATACGATGAATCTTCAGGCCGAGTCGTCCAGCGTAAAAAAAGGTGAATCGCTGATCGACACAGTGCGGACGCTCGAAGCGATGAAGCCCGATGCGATTGTCATGCGCCATAGCTCTTCCGGAGCGGCGGAATTCATTTCGCGCCGGGTGGACGTGCCGGTGATTAACGCCGGAGACGGAACGCATGAGCATCCGACACAAGGATTGCTCGATGCGCTCACGATTCGCGACCGACTGGGCCGACTCGATGCGTTGAGGATTACCATAATTGGAGACATTCTGCACAGCCGCGTCGCACGGTCCAACATCCATTTACTGACGAAATTCGGCGCGAAGGTAACGCTTTGCGGACCGGCTATGTGGCTTCCGCGCGAGTTGGAGTGTCTTGCGCCGAATGTGGTGCGAGTTCCGGTTCTTGAAGAGGCCCTCGCTGAAGCACAAGTGGTGATGGCGTTGCGCATCCAGCAGGAACGACTGCACGAACCGTCGCTGCCCGCGGATGAATACATTCTTCGTTACCAACTGACGCCGCCGCGACTGCGGCTCGCACGTCCGGATGCCATCGTGCTGCATCCCGGGCCAATGATTCGTGGCTTAGAAATCGATCCTGCCGTCGCTGACAGCCCGCAGTCGTGCATTTTGGAACAAGTGACTAACGGCCTCGCCGTGCGCATGGCGATCTTGTTCGAACTGGTGGCGGGATCAACCGATCCGCAAGAACACGCAAAGGATTCGACGCATGCTTCTTATTAAGAACGGCCGCGTTCTTGATCCAGCGGCTGCAACGGACCAATTGCTTGATGTCCTTATCGACAAAGGCAAGATCGCCAAAGCTGGGCCGGGGATTTCTGCACCGGATGCCTTATTGCTCGATGCAGGCGGCTGCATCGTGGCGCCGGGGTTCATTGACTTGCATTGTCATCTGCGCGAACCGGGCGGGGAAATTTCTGAAACAATCGAATCGGGCACGCAATCCGCTGCGCGCGGGGGTTTTACTGCGATTTGCCCTATGCCCAACACGCAGCCGGTGAACGACAATGCTTCCGTGACGCGTGCGATCATGGAGCGCGCTGCCGCAGTTTCACTGGTTCACGTCTGCCCCATCGGGGCGGCATCGAAAGAAAGCAAAGGCGAACAACTGGCCGAAATCGCAGCAATGCAGGAAGCCGGAGCGGTAGCTGTCAGCGATGACGGAAGACCAATCGCCTCGTCGCGCCTTCTTCGTCAGGTGATGGAGTATTGCGTGCCGCTGGGACTACCCGTGATTGACCATTGCGAAGATGCTTCTTTGGCAGCGGGTGGCGTCATGCGCGAGGGGTCACGCTCGATTCGCCTCGGCCTAAAAGGGATGCCGGCAGCCACCGAATCGATCTGCGCGGGACGCGACGTGGAAGTTGCTTTGCTCAGTGGCGCGCGGCTGCACATTGCGCATCTTTCGACCCGCGGCTCTCTCGATCATGTGCGTAACGCGAAGCGACAGGGCCTGGCTGTCACGTGTGAAGTGACGCCACATCATTTCACGCTAACCGATGAAGACGTGCAGTACGATTCGAATTTCAAGATGAATCCGCCGCTGGCTTCGCGAGACGACCGCGCGGCGTTGTTGGAAGGGCTTGCGGATGGGACCGTAGACGCGATTGCGACGGACCACGCTCCGCATCATCCGGCAAGCAAGGACGTCGAATTCGATCGTGCGCCGTTTGGCATTATTGGATTTGAAACGGCCATTGGCCTTGCGCTCACTGAGCTCGTTCACACCGGGCGTATTTCGCTGATGCGCATGGTACAGTTATTTACGACAGGTCCTGCCCGCGTGCTTGGAAAGAATGGAAAGATCCCTTTGTTAGGACAAGGCTCGCCGGCCGACATCACTATTTTTTCGACAGAACGGGAATGGACTTACCGTGCCGCTGAATCACCGAGTCGGTCCCGCAACTCGCCCTTCGACGAACGCAAATTCCGCGGCGGCCCTGTCGCCACGATTGTCGGTGGCAAAATCGTGTATCGTGCCTGACCTATTCGGCTCGAAGCTTTTTCGAGACCTAGCGCTCCTGTCGCTGCAAATTGCTTGTAAGGAATGCGAAGGATAAAGCCCAAGCGTGTTTCGCGGCGGCCTGATTGTAATTCGGTCGCGTATCGTTAAAAAACGCGTGGTCCGCGTCAGCAAACTCCATAGTCGCGAATGTCTTCCTGGCGTCTCTAAGAGCTTTTGCTACCGCTTCCCGCTGCTCCGGTCCGATATGCTTGTCCTGGCCGCCCCAGAAGAGAAAAATCGGCGCGTGAGACTGCGCAGCCCGATCCAGCAGTCCCGGACCGCGTTCGCTTTTCGCAATGCCGCCGCCATAAAACGAAACCGCTGCGTGCAGTGGCAAAACCAAATTCGCGAGAAACGATACGCGCCCGCCCATGCAAAATCCAATTGACGCGATCCGTTGCGCGTCGATGGCGCTCAGACGCAGCAGCGCCTCGTGAGCAGCATGGATATCGGCTTCGAGCTTGGTATCGTTGAGGGCCATCACGTGCGGCATAACGCTTTGAAAATCTGAAGAGTTCCCTTCAAAACCAGCAGGCGCGGTGCGGTGGAACAGCTCAGGAGCGATAGCTACGTACCCCTCGTTCGCGAGGCGTTCGGCTACGTCGCGAATGTGTTTATCCACTCCAAAGGCTTCCTGAAAAACGAGTATCCCAGGGAATTTTCCCGTGCCGGGGGGCTGGGCGAGATACGTGCGCATCTGTGTGCCATCGGCAACATTTAGCGTGATAGATTCCTTTTTTATTTCGGACATTGATTACCTCACGGCTTATCCAGGATTAAATCCACGCGGCAACTCCGTGTCACGGACAAATGTAATTTTCAATTTAGGAGAACTGGCCCGACCTCGCGCATCAAGTTTTAGATATTAGTGGGCTGCTGGTTCAGCCGCGGGATGCATTCCATGCTGAGGAATTTCGTGGACGCCTCGCGCGGGTGGCTCCTGATGAAAACGGAAAAGCTGATTCAGCGGCCCCGGCCCTTTGCCGAGCCCATAGCTTTTCTCGATGGCCTTGAAGACGTAAGCCTTCGCGAGAATAAGCGCCTCGCGAAGCTGCTGCCCAAGCGCCAACTGCGCTGCTACGGCGGACGCGAACGTGCACCCAGATCCGTGCGTATTTTCGCTCCTGGCATGATCTCCGCCGAAAGAATTCAGCTCGCCATTTTCGTAGAGCAAATCCAGCGGCTTTTCCAAGTGCCCGCCCGTAACAATCACTGCTTTTGCGCCCATCTCGGCTAGTTTTTGTGCCGCGGCTTTCATTCCCGCGAGGTCCTTCACTTCCACGCCGGAGAGCAGCGCAGCTTCTCGCATATTTGGCGTGATGACCGTGGCGCGCTTCATCAACTCTTCCCGTAAGAACTTTACGCCGCCGGAATCAAGCAGTTCGACATCGCCGGCTGATGGCGACACCACCGGGTCGAGAACCACATGCGCAAACCGGTTTTTGTCCAGGAATTCCGCCACTGCTGCTGCATTTGCCTTATTGCCGAGCATTCCAATTTTTACCGCCGCGATGTTCATATCCCCTGCGAGAGCATCGAGCTGCTCGCGCAAGACGGACGCAGAGGTGGGATGAACGGTTTTGACCCCTTGCGTTGATTGCGCGGTCAAAGCTGTGACCGCTGCAATTCCATAGCAATTGTGCGCCGCAAAGGTTTTTAGGTCAGCGGCTATGCCCGCTCCGCAGGAAGGGTCGAACCCTGCGATGCTGAGCAGAATCGGCGGGTGACCGTTGGTATGGTTGGTGTGGTTGTTCGTTGACAATCCGCCGCGCCCTCCGCGCAAGGCACAATAGCCGCCGCTCGCTGCGACGCGGCGCTTACTTCAGAATGTACGCGTCTTGCTCGGCATAGTGCAACCTGAATTTTTAATTCCAGAAAATTTTTACGGAGCGGCAAAATCACCCTACGGATTCCGCCTGTTAAGAATTTTTCAGCAGAAAAAGCATCTCGAATAAGTTGAGACTAAAGTGGTAGCGTAGAATTCGGGACGCGGCCCTTTTAGATTCCATGACGGAAAAACTACCCTCTATTGTGATTGTCGGCCGGCCGAACGTCGGAAAATCGACGCTGTTCAATCGTTTGACGGGAAGCCGACGCTCGATTGTGACGGACGAGCCCGGAATCACGCGCGATCGCATCTACGGTGTGGCTGAATGGGAAGGCAAGCAGTTCGAAGTGGCCGATACGGGCGGAATCGTTCCGGAGGAGAAGTCTGGTATTCCGGGCGAGATTCTGCGGCAGGCGCGCATCGCGATTGCGAACGCTACATTCATAATTCTGGTGACCGACGCGCGCACCGGTCCGGTGCCGCTCGATTTGGAACTGGCGCAACTTCTGCGGCGTACTGGCAAGCCCCTCGCGATTGCCGCCAATAAAGTTGATTCGCCAAAGCACATGACGCTTGCGGCTCCCTTTTATGAATTGGCAGACAAGGTGTTTCCCATTTCTTCTGAACACGGGTTTGGAATCGATGATCTGCTCGATTTCATTACCGCCGATTTTCCGAAAGATGCGACTCAAGAGCCAACTCCGGAAATCAATATCGCCATTGTGGGCCGGCCTAATGTTGGGAAATCAACACTGTTGAATCGCATGGCGGGCGACGAACGCTCGATCGTTTCGCCTGAGCCGGGAACAACGCGAGATGCGGTAGATACGCTTATCGACCACAATGGGAGAACTTATCGTTTTCTGGATACCGCGGGTATTCGAAGGAAAGCAAAAACCAAGCTGGTGGCGGAAAAACTCAGTGTGGTGATGGCTCGCCGGCATCTGGAGCGCGCTGATGTGGCGCTCTTGGTGATTGATGGCACATTAGGGGTGACTTCGCACGACGCGACCATTGCGAATTACACGCAACAATCGGGCAGCGCGTTGATTGTAGTGGTCAATAAATGGGACTTGGCGTTGAAGGCGGCCCAGGAACGATCTGATCAGGAGAAGAAGGGAAAGCCGGCCCCGCGCGTAAATGCAATGAAGCTCATGTCCGATTATGAAAAGCTCATTCGAGAAAAACTGAAATTCATCGATTACGCTCCGGTCATTTTTCTTTCAGCGCTTACAGGAGAGCGGACGGGTGGTCTCTTTTCGCTGATCAATCGCGTGATTGAAGCGCGTCAGCGCCGAATTTCGACTGGGGAGTTGAACCGGTGGCTGTCGAGCGTAGATCTCGAGCGCGGAACTTCTCCGGCGGAAAGCAAAATCAAAATTTATTACGTGACGCAAGCTTCGATTGCGCCACCCACGTTTGTTTTGTTCACGAATCAAAAGCGACGACTGCACTTCAGTTACGAACGGTTTTTGGAAAACCAGCTTCGCGAGAAATTCGATTTTACGGGCACGCCAATTCGGTTCCAGCAACGCGTAAGGGAGCGAAAGCGTCGTACTGGCTCTACCGTTCGAGAATCGGCGTGAATCGCCTGCCAATTTTGCCTACAATCGTGCGCTGCACATTCTCATGATAGAGGAGCCGCTCGTGCCGCCAATGAACACGGAAGAGAA
>JASHYE010000454.1 GCA_030043155.1 Candidatus Acidiferrales bacterium
GGCGGTGATGGCGTCCTGATCGGTGAACACCGAGTCCTGAAACTTCAAGAATGCGGATGAGGCGCCAGTTTTGTAGACGCAGCGTCCGGCGAGCGCGGCGGTCATGGCCCAGGGATGGATCTGCTCCAGGGGGAAATTCTTGAAAATAAAGCGTACCTGCGGAAATTCCGGCTCGACAAGCTTCAGAAAGGAGTACATCTCCTGGCAATGAGGGCATTCGAAGTCACTGAATTCGACTACGGTGAGCTTCGCGTCGGCGGGGCCGAGCGAAGGCGAATCGCCGAGTTTGATCTTGGCGCGATTTTCGGCAAAGGGATCTTTGGACATGTCGCGGATCTCGCCGCGGAACATGAAATGCGCGTCCTTGGTGACGTAAACTGTGCCGGTTTCGTCGTGTCCCTGATAATTGACGGAGACGGGGACTTTCAGAAGGTCAGGAATCTCCGAAGGAGTGATGGGGCCGAGGGTGACTTTGTATTCGGGCCCCCAAGCGAAGAGGACGCGGAGATAGGATTCGACTCTGGAAAGGAGCTGCGCGCTTTCTGTCGTTGAGACGGAGGATTGTGCAGTGTTTTGCGACGCGGACTTTGTTTGGCTGAAGGCGAGCGTGACCATTGCGAACAGCGCGAGGATGAATATAGAAAAACATTTCAACATTATGAATTCCTCTCCATGCGAAAACGCACAGCGCAGGCAGGGCATTCGGCACAAACGCAACTTTCCCGCTGATTTTTCATTGCGAAAAATGAACACACAGAATACATCAAGTGGGGGACGCTGACGAGTGGCTAGTGCTACGGGATGAATTTGTTGGCGAGGGGGAAGCGGCGGCCAACCGAGAAGGCTTTCGATGTGATTTTCAGGCCGGGAGGGGCTTGCTTGCGCTTATATTCGCTGCGATCGACCATGCGCGCGACGTCGCGGACAAGCTGGAGCGGAAATTCGTAGTGGCTCGCGATTTCTTCCGGACTGTGAAGGTCTTCGACGTACGCTTTCAGGATGCGATCAAGAACGTCGTAGGGCGGCAGGGTATCCTGATCGGTTTGATTGGAACGAAGCTCGGCTGACGGTGGCTTCGTTATGCTTCCTTGAGGGATCAGTTCCCTTTTGCGATTTACGAGGCGCGCGAGCTCGTAGACCATCAGTTTTGGCACGTCGGAAATGACTGCAAGGCCGCCGGCCATGTCTCCATAAAGCGTCGTGTAGCCAACGGCATATTCGGACTTGTTCCCTGTGCTCAGTACCATCGAGCCGAATTTGTTCGAGAGCGCCATGAGTAAATTGCCGCGCACGCGCGCTTGGATGTTTTCCTCGGCCACGTCTTCGCATTGATTGGCGAACGCGGCGCAGAGGGCTTTGCGATAGCCCTGGAAAATCTCGTCAATGGGAATAACGGAATATTGGATGTCGAGATTCTGCGCGAGCTGCGCGGCGTCGACGAGACTGCCTTTGGATGAATAAGGGCCGGGCATGCTGACGCCGATAACATTTTCGGGGCCGAGCGCATCGACGGCGATGGCCGCGACGAGAGCTGAATCGATTCCTCCGCTGAGGCCTATGACCACCGTGGAAAATCCGCATTTGCGAACGTAATCGCGCGTGCCGCAGACCAGCGCGCGATAGGCGGCTTCGAGCTCGTCGCTGGGTTGCGGGCGAATGTCGCCCGAGCCGATCGCGGAATTGAAAATGACGATGTCGTCTTCGAACGAGTGCGCAAGCGCGGCAAGATTTCCACTGGCATCAAAAGCAAAACTGGAGCCGTCGAACACGAGGCTGTCGTTTCCGCCGACTTGATTGACGTAAACAACGGGCAGCTTGTGATGACGTGCGAGGGATCGCAGCATGTCCATGCGAAAGGTGCGTTTGTCGAGGGCGTAGGGCGACGCGGAGATGTTGATGAGGATTGTAGTTCCCTGCCCTGCGAGTTCGGCAACAGGATCGCGTTCGTAAAGGCGCTGCTTCCAGAAATCCTTATCGTTCCAACCGTCTTCGCAGATGGTGATTCCGAGTTGCTGGCCGCCGAAGGGATAGTTGGATTGCGATTCCGCGGGCTGGAAATAGCGGGACTCGTCGAAAACATCGTAGGTCGGAAGGAGCATTTTGCGCTGCTTGAAGAGGATCTTTCCATCCGCCAGTAATGCGGCACAGTTGGCCGCAGGCTTGCCAGTGTCGACCTGCGCTTTGCCGACGTAGCCCACGATCGCGGCCATGGGCATTTGCGCGGCGAGAGCGGCGAGGTATTTTTGGTTGCGTTCGAGGAATGCTGGCCGCTCGACGAGATCTTGCGGCGGATAGCCGCAGAGGCAGAGTTCCGAGAAGATGACGAGGTCAGCGCCGCGCGATTTTGCGGAGGCCGCCATTTCCAGCATGCGCGCAGAATTGCCGGAAAAATCTCCGACGGTCGGGTTGAACTGGGCCAAAGCGATTTTCATTCGGACAGCTCAGGATACGAAGGGGCGGAGAAATTTGCAAACGTGAAGGGTAGAAAAAGGCGCTCGAAAGCAGTCGAGCGCCGGTGAAGTCCGATGACGTCTGCGTACTTACACGCTGAAGGATGACCCGCAGCCACAGGTACTCTTGACGTTGGGGTTGTTGAACTTGAAGCCGGAGCCCTCGAGCGATTCTATGTAGTCGATGGAAACGCCATCAAGATACATTTCGCTCATCTGGTCGACGAGCACCTTAAGGCCGTCGAATTCATAGACGTTGTCGCTCGCTTCATTAACTTGGCTTTCAAAAGCCATATGGTAGCTGAAGCCGGAGCAGCCGCCACCGACGACGGCGACGCGCAGGCCCGTTGGAACAGGCGTTTGCTGCGAGATAATCTCCTTCACTTTTGTGACCGCCACAGGCGTTAAAGAAACCATTCGAAATACCCTCCGCGCACAACGTTCCTGCTGTTCCTTGCAGGTTCATTATAGCAAATCGGCAAACGAATGCGAAACCGCGCAGACGTGTTCGCAAATGCACCACGCTCGGACTCATTTTATTTGGCGGTCGCGAGCCGGCTCGATTCAGCCGGCACCCGGGCGGCTGAAAACAGCCCCGTGTGGAATCGCGGGGCCATTCCAACCATCGGGCCAGGCGCGGTCGAAGTTGAATCCGGGTGTGTTCGAGCCTGGCTCATGGAATCGTTGGTCGAGGCTCAGCTTTCCGGTCGACAAATCAATTCGAGCAATGAGCAAACGGTAGTAGAGCGATTTGTATCCGGTGATAACGATGCGACTCCCGCGGGGCTCCAGCGCAAGCCAGTGAGGCTGATCGTTGGGTCCCAGGACGAGCCTTCCCACCTCAACCGGATGAGAGGGGTCAGAGACGTCCAAGCTGACAACGCAATGAGCAGTCGTAAGCGCTTCAACCCAGAAATGGCCAGCGACAACGGGAACCGAGCAAATCCTATCACCAAAGTCGTAGACCAGTGTCGCGGAGGGATCGGTTCCTTCGAGTCCATTGACGCGATAGAGCCCGCAGTAGAAGGTTCCGACCAACATCGTGCGACCGTCGGCGAGGAGCCGGGGTTCCGAGGAGTTCTCCGCGACTACGGCAGGCGCGCCTGCATGAGGCAAGACGATCGTTTTCAGTAATTTCAGGTTGGACAGACGCCAGAATTGAATGACGTCACTGTCATGTTTCAAATACATGTCCGTGCTACTAGATACTACGCGGTCAAGGGACGGGACAACCTGCAAACTGTAAGGGCGAATAAACGGGTCGACTTGTGGGTCGGCAGCGGCGGAAGAACGAACAGCATGCCCTTGGGGGTCAAGCTCGACAAGCGCACCGGGCGCGGAATCGTTGTTTCCTTGCTGCTGAAAAGTCGAGAGCGTATCGCCATTCGGCAAGAGCGCAAAGCTGTGAGGATGGGTGTAGCTCCCGGCAGCGCCAAAGGAGCCTTTTAATTTCGGATGGAGCGGGTCATGCAGATCAAACATAAACGTCGTGCCGGCGACGAAATCGTTGGCAAAGAGGATGTCGTTAGCGGGCATCGAATAGTTCGTGTGGTGTGGTGTTTCAGCAGAGTTTCCGACGGGCAGCGTCGCAACCAGCTGTCCATATCGATGTGATCTGGGCGCTACGTCGAAGACCGCGAGGAAATCGCTGCCGTGGCGCGCTCCTTCTGCTGGCTGGCCCGTATACGCACCCATATAAGCAGCAACATTCGTTTCGCCGGCCCAGACAAACAGGTATCGACTCGGCGTATTGAGTTGTGCAGGATAACCTCGGACGATTGCCAGCGATGCGGCAATGGCGGAAATAGAGAGGCAGGTAGCTAGTGCAATTTTGCGTTTCATGGCCGGGTACTTGTCCTTTGTCTATGCTATTTGGTGCGACGGGCAACTCGGCTAAGAATGTTTTGAGCGGCCAGCGGCGCTCAACTGTACGCCTGACGAGATGTGAATTCAACGATTCGGTTCTATAGGGCGTACGCGTGCCTGCCGTAAATGCTGAAAATTTGGTGTAACGTTCGCGCCAAAGAAGCGGTGATCTGCGATTGCGATGGCGAAGCGTCTCTCCTACAATGATTAGTCCTTTATGAAACGTAAAATCACATTGATACCGGGCGACGGAATCGGGCCGGAAGTGTCGCGTTCCGTGCAGCAGATCATAGCCGCGGCAGGGGTGGACGTGACGTGGGAAGAAATGCCGGCACGCGCGGAAGTGGAGCGC
>JASHYE010000455.1 GCA_030043155.1 Candidatus Acidiferrales bacterium
GCGAAAGAAAGGCCCAGCAGGAAAAACAAGGGCAGAAGATACGTGGTGAGAACAGGCGCGAAGGGAACGGGAAGCTTAAGCGGACTGGCGGGCGAGATGAGGAAATAGATGAACGCGACGCTCATCATGTAAAGAAGACCGCGGCGAAAAGTGGTTGGGCGATGGCGTTGGGCAATGGCTGCAGGGGCCGCGATGGAAGTGCGGCGCTCCGGCAGCGTTTCGTGACAATGAGGACAGTCGCGAAACACGTCCGCCATAGTTTTACCGCAAAAAGGACACTCTCGAATGCTCATTCTTACCCCGTTCTTCAAATCAACAACACCAGAGGGCACACCTTTGAGTACAGGCTAAGGCGCAAGTCAAGTGGTGTCAACAACCCTGCTGACCAAAGTGCTGCGAAAGAAACTGGCCGTGGGAACAGTCGTGTAATTCCATGTATTTACAAGGCTTAGTGGAAAGTTACTTGGAGCCTTCCGCCTGGGGATCACGGCCGTAGCCCTAGAGGCGCACGAATCAGGCTGGAAGAAAATGTGCCGATCAGGAGCAGAGCCTAGTCCCGCGATCGACGCTAATCCTTGAAGTGTGTTGCGCGTTAGCGCGGAGTAAAATTTCAGATGCAGGATGCGATATGCATTGGTCACGTTATAGTCGCGCAGCGCAATCATGGTACGAGGGAATCGCATCCAATTCGTGTAGCGCAGCACATCCGGACGAGGGAAGAATCGAGTACTCATAATGGAGCGCGAGAGACATGAGTGAGAAAAAAGGCTCGGAACTCACCTATTCTGACATTACGCCGAAGGGAGCTTTCGCAAGTCGCCGCAATTTTCTGTTTGGCATGGCGGCCACGGGGGCGGCCGTCGGCGGATGGAAATATCTGCCGAGATGGTTTTCGGGGCCGGCGAAAGGTTCGGTGCCACATCCGCTGAGCGGCGTGGCGAAATGGCCGTACGATGCGACGGACAAGGTGACTCCGGAAAGCGACGTGCTGACATACAACAATTTTTATGAATTCGGCACGGACAAAGGCGACCCTTCGCAAAATGCGAAGAATTTCCAGACTTCGCCGTGGGAAGTTTCGGTGGAAGGAGAGGTGAAAAAGCCGCTGAAACTCAGCATGGACGACATTATGAAAATTGCTCCGCTGGAGGAGCGGATTTACCGGCACCGATGTGTGGAAGCGTGGTCGATTGTGGTGCCGTGGATTGGGTATTCGTTCAGCAACTTAATCAAACTGGCTGCGCCGACACCGAAGGCGAAGTATGTGGCATTCCAGAGCTATTACGACACGCGGCAAATGCCGCTGGGTCCGCAAGCAGGGATTGCGTTTCCGTACGTGGAAGGATTGCGGATGGACGAAGCGATGAATCCGCTGACGCTGCTCTGCGTTGGGATGTACGGCGAAACACTGCCGAACCAGGACGGCGCACCCGTGCGAATGGTGATTCCGTGGAAATACGGATTCAAGAGCATCAAGTCGCTGGTGAAGATTCGCTTCGTAAAAGACATGCCGCCGACAACGTGGAACATCGAAGCGTCGAATGAGTATGGATTTTATGCGAATGTGAATCCGAATGTGGATCATCCGCGCTGGAGCCAGGCGAAAGAGCGGAGACTCGGCGAATTCTTCAGGCGACCGACGCTGATGTTCAATGGGTACGCGGATCAAGTTGCGAGTATGTATACCGGAATGGATCTGCGAAGGAATTTCTGAGCTTTTCGAGGACTGGACGCACGTGATTAAGAAAATTCTCCTGAGCAAATGGACGAAGGTCGCGGTATTTGCGGCGTGCCTTGTCCCATTTGGGATTCTGGTTTGGCGCGCGACGCAGGGCAACCTGACTGCGAATCCCATTGAATTTGTGGAGCACTGGACCGGCGATTGGACGATGCGGTTTTTGATTATCACTCTGTGCATCACGCCGGTGCGGAAGCTTCTGAAAATCCCAGAGCTGATCCGGTTTCGCAGGATGCTGGGGCTTTTTGCATTTTTCTACGTGTGCCTCCATTTCGCAACGTGGGTTGGGCTGGACCGATTTTTCAATTTGCATGACATGTGGGCGGACGTGGTGAAGCGCAAGTTCATCACCGTGGGATTCGCGGGATTTCTGCTGCTGATACCGCTCGCGCTGACTTCGACAAAGGGATGGATTCGCCGACTGGGCGGGAAGCGATGGCAACTGCTGCACCGGGCGATTTACCTGGCCGCAATCGCCGGCGTGATTCATTACGCGTGGCTGGTGAAATCGGATGAGCATAAGCCTCTGCAATACGCGGCAATCGTCGGCGTGCTGCTATTGTGGCGAATTGTAGTCTGGGCGCGGAAGCGATGGCAGCAGCAACCCGCTGCGCGCAGTATAAGCGCGAACGAGCCGACCACCGCGGAAACCACTTAGCGAGCCTCCACCCCAAGTTACTTCCTCTCCTCGATTAAGGCATCGTGAAACGTTGAAGGCCGCGGCAGCACGTGATAGCGTGGAAGGCTGAACCGCCGAGCGCGCCAGCGTTCAAAGCGAGCCGCAGTATGGGAAGCTTCGCAGCCAAACTCGAACGTGCCAGCCTGGAACAAACCATCAGGGAAAACGTCGCCCAGCTCGTGCGTGAACTGGGAAATCCACAAGCCATTGAAGAATTGAATCGCAAGGGCGGCGAGGCTCACCTGGAGCGCGATTTGGGACTCGGGAGTCTCGAACGCGTCGAGTTGATGTTGCGCCTAGATAAAACGTTCTCGATCCAGTTGCCAGAGAGCGTAGTCGGAGAGGCAACCACCGTATCGGATTTGCTCGGCGCCGTTGTCCGGCAATTTTCCGAAGAGGGCGTGCGCGGATCTGAAAGTGAAACAGCGCGAACGCCGTCGATACATACGCGAGAACACGAGAAGAACCGCGATGAGCTCGCAGCCAGACTCGCGGCGGCGGAGTCGCTGGCGGAAATCATTTCCATACGTGGAACGTATGACGCGGAAACAGCGCACATCTACCTTTATGAAGACGGGCAGAAGCAGCGCGTAATTAAGTGCGGGGAACTTTACACACGAGCGTTGGAGGTTGCAGCAGAGCTCGGAAAACGCGGAATCGAGCCGGGCCACACGGTGGCGATCATGCTTCCGACGGGCGCGGAGTTTTTCTGGACGTTTGCGGGAACGATGATGGCAGGAGCGATTCCGGTGCCCATTTATCCGCCGTTTCGAGCGGACCGCATTGCCGAATACGCGGAACGTCAATCAGCAATCCTCGCAAACGCAGAGGCGCGAATGCTCGTCACCTTCCAGCGCGCCGAAGGGGTCGCCAAGCTGTTGCGCCCGCGAGTGAAAACATTACGAGATGTGGTGACCGCAGAAAACCTCACGCCTTTGCCTATCGCGATGTCGCCACAGAGAGAAGTACAGACAATTGAGCCAATCCGGCACCGCGCACGCTCTGAAGACATTGCGTTTTTGCAATACACTTCGGGGTCAACAGGAAATCCGAAGGGGGTCGTCCTAACGCACGCAAATCTACTGGCGAATATTCGGTCAATTACGGAGGCGTTGAAGCTGAATGCCGATGATGTGGCCGTGAGCTGGCTGCCGCTGTATCACGATATGGGATTAATCGGGGCATGGTTCGTGCCGCTTGCGACGGGAATACCGCTTGTGTCTCTTTCACCGCTGGCGTTCTTGAGCCGGCCAGCGCGCTGGCTGGAAGCGATCAGCCATCACCGCGGAACGCTCAGCCCGGCACCAAATTTCGCGTATGAGCTTTGCGTGCGCAAAATCCCCGATGAAGATTTGAAAGATGTCGACCTGAGTTGCTGGCGCGCGGCCCTGAATGGCGCCGAGCCGGTCAGCCTGGAGACGATCAATAAATTTGCGGAGAAGTTTGCGCGCTGCGGCTTCCGACAAGAGGCCCTTTTGCCCGTCTATGGATTGGCGGAGGCGAGCCTCGGTGTTTGCACGCCGACAATGGGATCGGGCGCGCATGCAGATCGAATCGATCGCCATGTATTTCAAAGCGAGAAGCAAGCAATCCAGACGAACGAAGAAGGTCAGACCGCATTGGAATTTTTGTCGGTTGGGCGGCCGCTACCAGGGATGGAGGTTCGCATCGCCGACGATGCGGGAAATCAAGTGCCGGAGCGCGTCGAAGGCAGGGTGCACTTCCGGGGACCTTCCGCGACAACGGGTTACTACAAGAATCCGGAAGCGACGCGAGGACTGGTGCTCAGTGATGGATGGCTTGAATCGGGAGACCTCGGATACCTAGCGGATGGCGAGCTGTACCTGACAGGACGAAAAAAAGACCTGATCATCAAAGGAGGACGAAATCTCTACCCGCACGAAATCGAAGGAATCGTTGGACACGTAGCGGGGGTTCGAACGGGATGCGTGGTCGCTTTTGGCGCGCCGGATGAGGCGAGCGGCACGGAAAAATTGGTCGTGGTGGCGGAGGCTCGAGATCAAGCGCGCGCAGGTGAGATCGCCAAGGAAATTACGCACGTCGTAAGCGAGGCAGCTGGAGTTCCTCCTGACATTGTGCGGATTGTGCCCGTGCATTCCATCCCGAAGACATCGAGCGGCAAGCTGCGCCGAAGCGAGACGCGCCGGCTGTACATTGAATCGAAACTCGGCGAGGCTCCGGCACCACAATGGCTGCAGATGACGCGGCTGGGGATGCGCGCAGCATTCCCAAGGCTTGCGGCGCTGGTGAAGAAGGTACTTTTACGCGGAGCGGAAATCATTTACGGGATTTATGCGTTGGCGTTGTTCGGAGTGGCCGCTTCGATTGTATGTGCGCTTGTCTATCCAATGAAGAGCCGGCTTTCCGCGGCGAAAATCGTCCGTAATGCATCACGGGCCGTGTTGTTTCTTGCGGCCATTCGCGCAGAAATTCATGGACGCGAACTGCTCGAGGAATGGCGCTCGTGCGGGCCCTGGATTTTCGCGCCGAATCATTCCAGTTACCTGGACATTCTGATTTTGCTGGCGTATCTGCCCGCCGGAGTGCGCTACGTCGCGAAGGGTGAAATTGCTTCAATGCCGCTGGTCGCCACGATGGCCAAACGCTCAGGGCATTTCGCGTTTGACCGAAGCGATGCGAATGCGCGGGTCGCGCAATCCGAAGAAGTCGAACAGGCGCTGCGCCGCGGCGAATCGGTGGTGATTTATCCGGAAGGAACATTCACTTTGCAGACTGGCGTGAGGCCGTTTCAACTGGGGGCGTTCAAAGCAGCAGTGGATACGGGGAGCGCGGTTTGCCCGATCGCAGTGCGAGGCGCTCGCACGCTACTGCGAGATGAAACGTATTTGCCCAAGCCGGGAAAAGTGGAGATGACCGTGGGCCCGCTCATTGTGCCGCGCGCCGGCGCGGGCAATTGGCAGGAGATTGTGCGATTACGCGATGAGACGCGCGAGGTGATCGCGCGAGGCGCTGCTGAGCCATTGCTCTGAAATTTGCGAGAACGTTGTTCTCTGCGCACATCAAAACCGGGAACACCCCTTTCAAACTTCATTTCGCGGTATTGTTTGCCTGGGGTCATGGTTTTCGCTTCCAAGAGGCGCACGGTTTAATCAACCGAATGCGAAACGAATCATGCGAAAGTTCGCCGTACTACTTGGGCTACTGATGCTGGCGCCGATGGCCGCGCACGCGCAGCGATTTGATCTTTTCGGCGGATACACCTACGAACAACTCGATCAACCTGACGGAAACGCTCACACAAGCGGCTGGGCAACGTCGATTACTTACAAATTCAACCCTTACCTCGGCCTGAGCGGAGCGTTCAGAGGTAACTACGGTACGTTGTTTAATGAATCGGCGAGTCTTCATGGTTTCTATGTTGGCCCGCAGCTCTCACTACCGATCCGCTATTCGCCCTTTGTTCATGTGCTGGTTGGTGATAGGAGGTTGAGCATGCCGACCCTGGAGAAGAGCGCGTTCAGTACGGAGGTGGGCGGCGGACTGGATATTCTGGTGAAACCGTATATGTCGATTCGAGCGATTGAGGGGGATATCGTGACCGGCAATATTTATCCCACTTCGAGCCATTCGCGCCTTTGCTTCGGGGTTGTGTTTCATTTCTGAGTTGCATCGATTGGGTGGTTAAAGCGAGAGTTGCGTTTCCACCGGTTCAGAATAATCGACGCCTTCCACCTCAAAACCAAAAAGCCTTCGAAAGTCCCGCTGAAAACCGGCGAAATCCGTCAATTCGCGGAGATTCTCGGAATTGACCTGCGACCATATCTTTGCGACGTCGGCTTGAACTTCGGGGAGCATTTCGCGGTCGTCCAGACGAATGCGGCCTTCCTTGTCAAATTTTGGCGCGGAATCCTGAGCGAGAAAATTGAAGAACAAGCGGCACATTTGTTCGATGGCGCCCTCATCGAGATTTCGCTGCTTCATCACACGAAAAAGAGAACTCATGTAGAGAGGAACGACGGGAATCGCGGCGGACGCTTGCGTCACAATAGCTTTGTTGACGGCGATGCGCGCCTCGCCGCCGAACCTATCGCGGAGCCGGCCATCTAAGTAGCGAGCGGTTTCTTCGAGGTTATTCTTCGCGCGGCCGATGGTCCCATCGCGGTAAATAGGCCAAGTCATTTCAGGACCGACATACGAATAAGCAAACGTGCGAAATCCTTCCACGAGCAGGCTTTCTTGCTCGAGCATATCGATCCATAGTTTCCAATCCGCTCCACCCATGACGGCGACGGTGTCGGCAATCTGCTGTTCAGTAGCAGGCGAGATAGTCACCTCGGAGACTTTCTCCGAGTCCAGGTCGACTGTCTTGTTTGAATAGGAAGCGCCAATAGGCTTGAGAACAGAATGATGAACTTCGCCCGAAGGGTCAGTTCGCTTGGGCGTGGCCACGCTGTAAATCATCAGGTCCACTTTGCCCAAACTCTTGCGAATTGCTTCGGCGGCTGCTTGCTTCGTTTCCGTTGCGAATGCGTCGCTATTCATGCTTATCGCCAGCAATCCGTCGCGGCGAGCCAAGTCATGGAAGGCAACGGAATTGTAGAATCCGGCGCTCGCGGTTTTGTTTCCTTCAGCGGGCCGCTCAAGAAAAATGCCGACAGTCTTTGCGCCGAAGCCCCACGCAGCAGCGATTCGTGAAGCCAGGCCGTATCCGGTAGAAGCTCCGATGACGAGGACATTTCGCGGCCCCTCATGCGGCGAGGCCGCTTTGGCGCGGATGGTTTCTATCTGTCGCTCGACATTGCGGCGACAACCGCCCGGGTGAGCGTTGAGGCAAATGAAGCCACGGGAACGGCGCTGCACAACTTGCAGGGACATGCGAGCGATCCTCTCTTACACAAGGCCAGACAAGGAAAGCCGATTCAGAGAAAGGTGTCAAGCGATTAGGCAACAACCACAGAAAGAACTGGTATTTGCGTTGCAAGGAACGGAAGGAGCGCATGCGATTTTCATGCTTGACATGAGATTTCCTCGTCGCGTATAAATATGCATAGGAATGAATATTCAAACATCGGCAGGATTCGTGGGAATTCACAAGCGAATGCGGCAAGGCCAAATCCTGAAGCTCGTTGAGAGCGAGCCGGTGGCCAATCAGGATGACTTGCGGCGGCGGCTCGGTGGCTTGGGCGTCCGCGTCACACAGGCGACTCTTTCGCGTGACCTGCGCGAGCTGAAGCTGGTGAAGACGGCCGAGGGTTACCGTCCACTGGGAGTTGTGGCGGAAGATGCAGCTGCTCCAGCGCAGATGGGCCGCGCGCTGCGCGAGTTTCTGGTCGAAATGCGCCCGGCACAAAACATGCTGGTCCTCAAAACGCCACCGGGAGGGGCGCAGCCGCTCGCCGCAGCCGTGGACGGCGAACATTGGAAGGAAGTTGCGGGCACGCTCGCAGGCGATGACACCGTCTTGATCATCACTCCGACGCGCGCCGCAAGGGCCGCGATTCAAAAACGCATGGAGGACTTGCTCCGATGAAGGATGCGAAGCGTGTCGCGGTTATCGGAGCGACTGGCTACGCCGGTTTTGAGCTGGCCCGGTTGCTCCTGCGACATTCCGAAGTAAAGCGACCGACATTTTATCTCCGCGGCGAAAGCGCGCAGGCCCATTGCCTGACGCAGATTTTCCCGCAGCTGAGAGGATGGGGAGAGGCGCCTTGCCGGCCGCTCTCGATTGATGCGATTGCGGCGAGCGGGGAGGGAACGGCATTTCTCGCCACGCCCCCTGAAGTTTCGCTCGAACTGGCTCCGCAACTTTTGTCCGCGGGTCTGCGAGTGATTGATCTGAGTGGCGCGTTTCGATTTCGCGATCCGGAAATTTTCGAACGTTGGTACAAAAGGCCCGGGCCGAGCAAATCTCTGACGGAAAGCGCAGTGTATGGATTACCAGAGCTCTACTCCGGGCAGTTGCCAGACACGGGGCTGGTTGCGAATCCGGGATGCTACGCGACTTCGGCAATTTTGAGCCTGCGGCCATTGATGGAGGCGGGCTGGGTCGACGCGTCACGCGGGATTGTGTGCGATTGCAAATCAGGCGCAAGCGGCGCGGGAAAAGAACCGAAGCCGGAAACCAGCTTTGTTGAAGTGAATGAGAATTTTCGCGCCTATGGAGTTTTCTCACACCGGCACACTCCTGAAGTGATAGAGCACGCAGGGATCGATTTGGGGGATTTGATTTTCACGACGCACTTGCTTCCGCTGGAGCGCGGCATCCTGTCGACAATTTCTTCCTGGCTCACAGAACGGCGAGGCGGCGAGGAGATCGAGGCGCTATTTCGGAAATTTTATGCCAATCGGCCCATGGTGCGAATCTGGCCTGCCGGGAAGCTGCCCGAATTGCAGCACGTAACCAGGACAAATTTCTGCGACCTGGGATTTGCGGTGGATGAGTCGGGCAAGCGAATCGTTGTCGTTTCGTGCCTGGACAATCTCGGAAAAGGCGCGGCCGGGCAGGCTGTTCAGAATTTCAATTTAATGCATGGGCATGCGGAAGCGACGGGGCTGATATGAGACTAGTCGTAAAAATTGCCGGGGCTTTGCTGGAGAACGATGATGTGGTGCGGCAGATCGCACGGCAGATCGTTGCGAGCGCCAAAGCCGGGCATGAGCTGCTGGTCATTCATGGCGGAGGAAAGATTTTCACCGCGACACTGGCGCGGATGGGCATTGCGTCGCGCTTCGCGGGCGGGCTGCGTGTAACAGACCGCGAAACGCGGGACGCGGCCATTATGGTATTCGCGGGCCTTTTGAATAAGAGGCTGACAAGCGCAATTTCTCTGGCGGGTCAAAATGCAGTGGGCATTTCGGCGGCAGATTCCGCATGTTTCTTGGCCGAGCCGATGATTTACGAGGGAGATGCAAGCGGGCTTGGCTACGTCGGCTATTTGACCGGGGTGAATCTGGAGTTCCTGAATTCGCTATGGGGCGCAGGCCTGCTGCCGGTGGCGTGTTGTCTGGGACTCGGTTCCGATGGAGAACTTTACAACATTAATGCGGACCACATGGCCGCCGCGGCGGCGGAATACTGCCATGCTGACCGGCTTATCTACATGACCGATGTTGCGGGCGTGCTCGACGGAGAGCGAGTCTTGAGCAAAGTGAACTGCGCGGACATCGAAGAGTTGATTCAGCAGCAGAAGGTTTCGGGCGGAATGATTTTGAAACTTGAGGCGGCGCGCCGCGCGCTCGCCGGCGGGGTGAGGCAAGTGCGAATCATCGGCGGGACGAACCCGCGCGCACTCCAATTGGCAAGCAATGGCACAAGAAGCGCGGGGACGCGCGTTATGCCACCGCCAGTCAGCCAATCCGCGCACATGGCGCGCGCCATATAAAACACATGAGTCCATCGAACAAGAGGAAGTCTTCGAAAGTTTCATCGAACGGAAAGAATGGCGCACTGCGAGATGCAGAACAGCATCTGATGAAGACTTATAGGCGGCCGCCAGCCGTATTTTTACGAGGAAAAGGTTGCTATTTGTACGATTCTGCGGGAAACGCGTATCTCGATTTTCTCGGCGGGATTGCCGTGAATGCCCTTGGCTATTCGCATCCCCGGCTGGTGCGCGTAATCCAACGCGAGGCAAAGCACGCGGTTCATTTTTCGAATTTGTTTCACAGCTCGTTTCAAGGGCCTTTGGCCAAGAAGCTTGCAGAATGGTCAGGGCTGGATCGCGTTTTTTTCACAAACAGCGGAACGGAAGCCGTCGAAGGAGCCCTGAAGCTCGCGCGAGCGTATGTGAAGAGGAACGCAAATTCCACGGGTCGGCCAAAGACGCGAATTCTGGCGCTCGAAAATTCGTTTCACGGGCGTACATTTGGCGCCGTTTCCGTGACCTATCCTGCGAAATACCGCGAGCCATTTGAGCCTCTCGTGCCGGGCGCGGAATT
>JASHYE010000456.1 GCA_030043155.1 Candidatus Acidiferrales bacterium
GCAATTTCCGCGGCGGATTCAAATGCTTGCGCTTTTGTGCCGCGCTTGCGGATCGCCGCCGCGACGTGCTTCGGATCGAGCCGCTCCTCATCCGACAACAGCTGCGCCCGATTCACGGGACCCAGCAAGCTCCCGTCGGCACTCGCAAGAGCGTCCGCCAGATCATCCGCAAAAAGTTTTCGTCGCATCGTGTTCGATCGCGGCTCGAATGCCGCCCACAATCTTCGGTCCGGCCAGCGCGAACGCGCCGCTTCAATTGTCACGCGAATCGCCGTCGGATGATGCGCGAAATCTTCCACTACCAGCACACCGCCTGCTTCCCCTTTGATTTCCATGCGCTTTCGCACGCTCTGGAATTGCGCAAGCGCGTTTTCAATCGCAGCGCGTTCGATGCCGCGCCCCAATGCAAGCGCTACACACGCGAGCGCATTCAGCACGTTATGCTTTCCCGCGAGCGGCATTCGAATCCTCGCCGCCTCTTTTCCCTTATGGCTCGTGCGAAAATGCATCATTCCGTCTCGCCATTCCATGTCGCCCGCGGACCAGTTCATCTGCGGGGTCAAACCGTACGTCTCTACCGGACAAAAGGCCTTCTCCGCGCAGTGCACCAGATTTTCTGCTTCGCCCCAGAGAAGTATCTTTCCGCGCCGAGGCACCAGATTCACAAGCCGCCGAAACTGCAATTCAATCGCCGCCAAGTCCACGTAAATATCCGCATGGTCAAATTCCAGCGAGGTCAGAATCAACTCCTCCGGGTGGTAGTGCAAAAATTTCGGTTGCTTGTCAAAGTATGCGGAATCGTATTCGTCGCCCTCGATGATGAATTCTTCGCCTCCGCCAAGCCCGTAACTGCGCTCACCAAAATTCGGTAGCACACCGCCAACCAAAAAATCCGGCCGCCGTCCTGCGACGTGAAAGATCCAAGCGAGCATAGCCGTGGTGGTGGTTTTGCCATGAGTTCCCGCGATGACGATCGACGCCCGCCCGGGAAGAAACAGTCCCTCGATTGTCTGTGGCATCGACCAGTAAGGAATCCGCGCGTCCAGTAGCGCTTCCAATTCCAAATTGCCACGCGAAATCGCGTTTCCTACCACAACAAGATCCGGCGTCGGATTCAAATTCTCCGGACGGAAACCCTCATTCCACGGAATTCCAAGCGACGAAAGCAGCGTCGACGCCGGCGGGTACACATTTGTATCCGAGCCAGAAACACTGTAGCCGCGCTCTTTCAGCATCCCCGCGACCGGCGCCATCGCTGCGCCGCCGATGCCCAGCATATGGATGTGTTCGAGAGAATTTTTCAGGAGCGGCGTGATTTTTTCCCTTTTCTTGCAGAGTGCCGTGCAGAATAGCCCACTGATTCCGATCCGGGCTGCCGGCAAGCTGGCTCGCAAATCTCCAATTGCCCGCTCCCGTACGCCACCAGCCGTGCCTTCACTCCGATAGGAATCGTCAGCATTGCGCGCGGCGTATGCCCCACCGGTGCGCCCCAAACTACGGGAATTTTTAACGGTTCGAGCAGGCGTTCAAAGATGTTGCGCACCGTTGGGCCGCCGAGAGGTGGCGTGCATTCCGGGAATTCTCCCAACACCATCGCACGCACGCCTTTGAATTTTCCCGCTTGCCGCAAATGAATCAGTGCCCGATCCACTTGATACGGCTTCATCGAGCAATCTTCCAGCAGCAAAATCGAACCGGCAGTTTGAATTTCCGACGGCGTTCCTAAAGTCGCTTCCACCAGAGTCAAACATCCTCCCACGATTGTGCCTTCGGCGTGCCCAAAAAAAAGCGTCTCGCCGCGCAAATCGAGTTTCCATCCGTGACTCGCCTGCGTGAGCGCCTGCTGAAAAGACTCCCGGTCGTATCCTCCCGGCGTGTCCGCGCCTTTGTCCAGGCCTGCGCCCACCATCGGCCCATAGAAACTCACCCATCGCTTCTTACGCCACAGGAAAAGCTGCAGCAGCGTGATGTCGCTGAAACCAACCAGTACTTTGGGCGATTTCAGTCGTCGCGGCTCCAGCCGCTCCAGCAAATATCCTGAGCCGTATCCGCCGCGCGCGCAAAACACAGCGCGAGAATTGGATTCCTCGAACGCGAGCAGCAGCTTTGCCAACCGCTCCTCCGCCGAACCCGCAAAATAGCCCTGTCGCGCCAACACACGCGGGTCCCACTGCGCGCGATAGCCCAGCCGCTCCAGCTCCGCGCATCCGCGGCGCAGCGCCTCTTCCTCCACAGGACTCGCGGGCGCGACGATGCGCACGGCATTTCCAGTTTCGAGTGGCGGGGGCTTAAGCACTGCGGGCATGGTCGCAGGCGAGAATAAGAAAATTATCGGAGAGTGTCCAGTTGCGGAAAGTCCCTGTAGTCGGAAGAGTTCACAGCTGCGCCCAGAGGGCTGGCCTGCTCGCACTCACAGGCGAATGCTGGTCATCCGCACAAGGGCGCGCGCGCGCACCTCAACCTCGCGCCGCGTCAGTTTACATAAACGCTCAACTCCTAGTTGCTCCACGGCAAAACTTCCCATCACAGATCCGTAAATCATCGCGCGCCTCAGCGAAGAGTGAT
>JASHYE010000457.1 GCA_030043155.1 Candidatus Acidiferrales bacterium
TTTCAACCGCAGGAATATGTTTAATGTAGGATTCACCGCGGTTCAGTTTTTCGACTTTCGCGGGATCGGTGTCGAAACCCAGAACCTGGTGACCTTTTCCGGCAAAACTTAAGGCAAGCGGCAATCCAACGTATCCACAGCCGATGATGCCGATCTTCAAGTCGCGACTTGAAAAGTGATCCGGTGCCCGATAATTCATCCGAACAGCCTCTCCAAGTATGAATTGGATATGATACCGAAACAATGCAGCAAAGAAGAATCTTTCAACTGAGGTCGACAAACAGCGAGGTTTTCCTCGGACTGACGTTTGGGTAAAGCTTTCATGAGGGATAGCGGCTGCAGATACCGGTTATGTGTCAGGAAAACGCCTGTAGAAACGGCAATCCCCGCCGCAGTTCGGTGCGACGGGGATTTCTTAAGCTTCGGAGGAAGCTATGTTCTTTAGGCCCACATTCGGGCCAACAAAAGCATTATCTCCGAGAACCTTATCCGATCAGGCGACGGCGAGCAAACGCCCCCAACCCCAACAGACCAGTGCCGAGAAGAAGCAAGCTAGCCGGTTCGGGCGTGGGTTGAATGTTTACGTCCTCACTGACCACCTTTCCTCCCTTGGTTTGGAACGTTAGTTGCGTGACGCCAAGACCGCTCGGCGACCCGAGGTCGGCGGACGCCGGAACGGTCGTCCAAGTCACGTCGAGGGAATAAGACGTCGTCCCCCCGAAGGTACTCCCCGAAGTCGGGGTAAACGTTCCAGCAAAATTATCACCCAAACCATCACTGAGGCTGATCGTGCCTACGTTGAGGTTAAGGCTCACACTAAAAACGAGCGTATCGGAGTAAGGACCGGAGATGTCAACAGCCGTGACGCCGGAACTTACGCCTGCTACGATCTTCCCGGTGCAACCCGTTGCCGGGCACTGGAAATCGATAACGCCGGCCTTGGCCTGAGGCACGCAGATCGCGAGCGCCAGAAGGCATAGGGTTGGCAAAAGATACTTCGTAACCATTCTTACCATCAGCTTCCTCCTTGAGGATCCTACCCCCAATTCCGTAGGGACTATGGCACGCAGCCTGCCAAAAGTGAAGTCAATTCACAAATTTTCTGTTGATTGTAAACCATTGATACAGAGGCACATGGTGGCATTCCCCTGCTAGGTGACTCTTGCCATGGTTATGAGGAGCATCCCTCGAATGCATTTGACTTGAATTTAGCTGCAATGGTTTGCATAGCATCGTACTGGGCCAGTGTTGGGTCAAACGCATGTCTAAACCGATCGTTCGCAAAGCCAAGCAGCCGGGAAAAATGCCCCTCACATTCGAGAACCCCGTGCGGGACCGCAGATGTAACCCACCGTCTAACAGGAGAGCGTTATTGTTGCAAAACCTTTTTTGCGTCTTCGGCGTCTTGGTTGTCGAGTTTCAAGTTCAAGGCTGCCTGAAGTTGCGTCTTGCCTTGAGCCTTCTCGCCGTTGGCAACGAGAACCATGCCGAGATGATAGTGAAACTGCGCTGAATCAGGAGCTTTCTTTATGCAGTCCTGGAGCAAAGGGATCGCGCCGGTATAATTGCCCTTGCGATACATGATCCAGGCTAGTGTATCGGAGATATCCGGCTCTCCGGGTTGCTCCGCTTGAGCCTTTTGGGCTAAGCCCAAGGCGCCATCCAGGTTTTGGTTCTGCTCCGCGTATATCCATGCCAGATTGTTGGCGGCAAGCCAGAGATTTGGGTCAAGCTTCAACGCTTGCTGCAGGAGCCCGGTCGCCTTGGCCAGATTCCCTTCCTTTATGTAGATCGAAGCAATCTCCGTAGGGATCAGCGCAGACTGCGGCATCAAAACCATTTCCTGTTCATAGGCGTGGATTGCCGCGTCGTTGTTTCCCTCTTGGTCATAAATGTGGCCGACCTGTTGATAGGCATCAGCATCTTTGGGGTCCAGCTGCAAGGCCTTCTGTGCCGTTGCGAGGGCGGCTGAGTAGTTCTTGTCAGTTATCTGCAAGCCGGACATGAGCAAGTATGCGTCGGGAAGGTTGGGATTCTGGCTAACGAATTGGCTCACGAGGGAGGCCGCCTTGGGCTTTTGCTTTTGCTGAAGCAAGAAATCCACATATTGGCCGAGGACAGCAGGGTTCTTTGGAGCAGCTTCGGTCGCCGCCTTCAGCTCGTTTTCCACTTCCGAAATTCTCTTGTTGGCAGGAATTTCCGTTTCGGCGTTGTAGACCCGGGCGAGGGTAATGTGAGTATCGGGATTATCCGGATCAAGCTGCTCGGCCTTAGCAAACTCAGCTTCTGCCTGTGGGGTCTGGCCAAGCTCTAACAATGCCTGGCCGAGCATGATGTGGGCCTGCGGATTATTAGGATTGGCATTGGTGAGTTCCTGGGCATAGAGCTGTGCAACGGAATATTTCTTCTCGCTCATGTTTAAGCGGAACAACTGCATCAGCGCAAGGGGAGAGGACGGCGAAAGGCGAAGCGTCTGCTGGAGTTCGCTATTTGCCTCGACAAGCTGGTTATTTCGGGAGTAGGCCACGGCGAGAAAATAATGGGCTTCGGCAGAATCCGGAGCATCCGAACTGACTTTCTGAAGCCATTGAATGGCATCGGCGGATTTCGCCTGGGCAATTAGAAGCCGTCCATGGTTGACCCGTGCGGTGAGATCGTTCGGATTCTGCTTGAGCACCTGACCGTCAACGTTGGATGCGGCATCGATTTGCTCCGACCCAAGATCAGCTTGTTCAA
>JASHYE010000458.1 GCA_030043155.1 Candidatus Acidiferrales bacterium
GACGATGCCACGGAAACCGTCGTCGAAATCACGGCGCGCGGCATCACCCCTGCCGCTTGCGAAATGCTCGATGGCTGGACGCTTCGCGCCGTCGAAGCCTGGGTTCACGCTGGATTCCCTCTCGACAGCGCCGCCGTGCTCCTCATCGAGGTCGACGGTCTGCGCGAAGCCGCCGAAGAGCACGCCGCGCAAGTCATCGAAGTCTGTAAACTTCGAGGCGCGCGCGAGATTCGCGTTGCACGTGACTCAAAAGAGCGCGATCTTCTCTGGAAAGGACGAAAAAACGCCTTCGGTGCCGTCGGCCGCCTGTCTCCCACTTACTATGTGCAGGACGGCGTGATTCCGCGCACCAAATTGCCGCAAACTCTTCGCGAAATCGAGCGCATTGGCAAAGAAAACGGCTTCGAGATTGGTAACATTTTCCACGCCGGCGACGGCAACCTTCACCCCATCATTCTTTTCGACGCGCGCGACTCGAAACAGTTCGAGCGCGCCGTTTCCACAGCCGAATCCATCATTCGTTTTTGCATCGAAATGGGCGGCGCAATTACCGGCGAACACGGTGTGGGCATGGAAAAAGACCGCCTCATGCCGCTGCTTTTCAGCGAAGCGGACATGGCGCTAATGAAATCCGTGCGCGATGCCTTCAATCCCGTTGGCCGGTTGAATCCGGGGAAAATTTTCCCAACCGGCAAAGGCTGCGGTGAAGTGCGCATCAATCCCATGCCGCTTGCGGGCACTGCCCCGCATTCGCCGGAGCAGAATCCCTCGTGAGTTCTCCCGCAACAGTTCTGCCCTCTCGCATCAACGACATTGTTGGCGCGCAAAACGTCATTTCCGACCCGCAATCTCTCGCTGCTTATTCCGTCGATGGAGTCACGCCGCAGATCGCCGCGCGCCCGGCCTCCGCGCAAGAAGTCTCTGAACTCATAAAATTTGCCACCACGGAAAATCTCGCCATCATCCCCACTGGCGCGCGCACCAAACTCAATATCGGCATGCCTCCGGCGCGTTACGATCTCGCGCTCGACATGACGCGCCTCGACCGAGTCATTTCTTACGATCCCGGCGATCTCACTCTCAGCGTCGAGCCTGGTATTCCGCTCCCGCGCCTCTCTGCCGCGCTCGCCAAGCACAATCAATTTCTCCCGCTCGCCGTTCCCTTCTCTGATCGCGCCACCATCAGCGGTACGCTCTCGAGTGGCGTCGATTCGCCCTTACGTCAGCTCTACGGCACGGCGCGCGATTTCGTCCTCGGAATGGAATTCGTCTCCGGCGAAGGCGCGCTCACGAAGAGTGGCGGGCGCGTGGTGAAAAATGTGAGCGGTTACGACCTGCACAAACTTTTTCTCGGCTCCATCGGCTCTCTCGGCATCATCACGCGCATCAATTTCAAAACATTTCCGCTGCCATCCTCCCAGCGCGGTTTCGTTGCCTCCTTTGCATCTCTCGAAGACGCCCTCGCGATGCGCCAGAAAATCTCCGCCTCACCCATAACGCCGGCAACGCTCGAAATCCTCAGCCCCGAAATGGCTGCCCTGCTGCTTCCCTCGCCGGACGCTTCGCCTGCGCTCTCGTCCCTTCGACCTTCCGCCTCGGAATGGCTTCTGCTCACCGCGATTTTTGGCTCAAATACTGTTCTCGACCGTTGCTCGAACGAGCTGCAGCGCATGGCCGACCAAAGCACCGCAAAGAAAACGACGCTGCTCTTCGGCTCCGAGCAGGAAGCAGTTTGGTTCCACCTCTGCGAGGCCCTCCGGCTCATCATCCAGTCTTCGCTCGCGAGCATCATCCTCAAAATCACCACATTGCCTTCCCAGCTTGGCGAACTCTTTCAGTTCCTTACCGCTGAGTCGGCGCGCTACAGCATCCGCACCGCCGCGTTGATTCGTGGCACCGGGGCCGTCTATTGGGCACTGCTTCCGGATTCGCCCGAAGCGGCCAAAGAAAAAGCTGCCGTGCGTCAGGAAATCCTGCCCGCCGGCGAACGCCGTAATTTCCGCGCGTCAATCGTCGCCTGTCCGTTGGAGTTCAAGAGCGAACTCAGCGTCTGGGGGCCTTCTCGCGACGACTTCATCCTCATGCAACGTCTCAAGCGCACCTTCGATCCGCACAATATCTTCGCGCCGGGCCGCTTCGTCGGAGGCCTGTAGTGCCGCCGCAGCATTTTGAACCTTGCCGCGCCAGCTTGCGTAACAGTAAGCTGGAGCACCACTAAACAAATGACCGCCGTCCCACCGCTTACTCATGAAGAAGCTCAGCGTGAATTCGCTGAGACCCTCAGCGGTTTCACCGCCGGCGACAAGCCCGACTACGCTGACTACTCTCGCTGCATTCACTGCGGCCTTTGCCTCAACGCTTGTCCTACGTATCGTCTCTGGCACAACGAAGCCGATTCGCCGCGCGGCCGCATCCGCCAAATGGCGCTCGTCGACCAAGGACGCCTTGCACTCGGCGAATCTTTCGTGACGCATATCGACCGCTGCCTCGACTGCCGTGCCTGCGAGACCGCCTGTCCTTCCGGCGTTGAATATGGCAAGCTCGTCGAACTCGCCTGCGCGCAAATCGCGCGCAACTTCGAACGCCCGCGCCGCTCTCGCGCCATTCGCAATTTCGTCTATCGCCGCCTGCTGCCCGATCCACGCCGCATCGCGCAATTCGCACGCCTCATCCGTTTCACGCAGCGCTCCGGCCTCGAATCTTTCGCGCGCGTCATCGGCATCTTGCGTCTTTTCGGATTGCAACAGAGCGCCGCGCTTCTCCCTCGCATTGACTCCGAATTCTTCTTCTCCCGCCTTGGACGAACCTTTCCCGCCAAAGGCCAACGACGCGCGCGCGTCGCCTTTTTCGCCGGCTGCATCGCGCAAGTCACATTTACCAAACTCAATGATGCCACCATTCGCGTTTTGCAGGCCAATGGCTGTGAAGTTGTTGTCCCCGCCAATCAATTCTGCTGTGGCGCTCTCGCCGCTCACGCCGGAGTCCGCGACGTCGCCCGCGAACTCGCCCGTAAGAACATGGAAGCATTTCTCGCCGAGCCCTTTGACGCCATCATCACTAATGCCGCCGGTTGTGGCTCAACCCTCAAGGAATACCCTCATCTCTTTCTTGAAGATGGCCATGCCCGTGAAAGTCCTTCCCGCGACGTTCTCGACGCCAAAAATGCGGCTGAATTCTCGTCCAAGGTTCGGGACGTCACGGAATTTCTCGCTTCGCTCGGCCTCTCCGCGCCCCTCCGTAAGACGCGCATGCGCGTCACCTTTCAGGATTCCTGCCACCTCGCGCACGGGCAGAAAATCCACGAAGCCCCCCGCACTCTGCTTCGCGCTATTCCCGGCCTGGAATTGGTGGAAATGCCTCTCGCGGATCACTGCTGCGGTTCAGCAGGGGTCTACAACGTCACAGAAACCGAGACGTCCATGCAGCTTCTGAAGGAAAAAATGCAGTGTGCTCAGTCCAGCCGCGCTTCGGCCATCGTTACCTGCAATCCGGGATGCATCCTGCAATTGCGCGCCGGCACCAAACTCTTCAAAACCCGCCAGGAAGTTTTTCACGTCGTCGAACTTCTCGACCGCGCTATCGCTACCTAGGCGAACATCCTGCGCCACGAGCGCAAAAAAAGGGGCACGCGTTGCGCGTGCCCCCAACTCCCCGTTGCACCGAGTATCACGCCGGGGACTTGCTTTTGCGGCCGGATGCGCAGCCGCGCGGCAAGCTCGTTCGAACCGCAAGGCCCTCCATTAGTTCTGGTCGGGGTTCGCTTGCGGCTGCGCCTGCGGGCCATGGAATCGCTGCGGCGCCGATGTGTAACCCGAAGGAACCGTGAACAGCGACTCCGACGGCTCGCTGCGGTTGATATTTGTCAGCTGATAAGTGGTCGTTCCGAAGCGCGGATCCGTTCGCGTGCTCGACACCACCATTTGCAACTCCGACGAATACCATTCTTCACGCGTTATGACCATCGGCTTGTCATTTCCGATCCGTCCTGCCGGAATCGTGCGCGTCACTCTAGTTCCCTCAACCGTCAGCCCGTCAATCGTCTTTGTGCCAAGCGAAGTGGTCTGCACGTTTGCATTCTCGTGCCTGCTTTGGTCGTTCTGCCTCATCCACCGCGCATCGCCTTCCGCCCCTGCTCTCGCAGGGCGATTCATGGTGAGTACGGTCTGCTTGTCCTCATCTAGTATGTAGGCCTTCCCCGCCCCAGGATCCCGGATGAAGGCAATATGCGGCGCTTGTCCCGAAGCCGAGAGCGGCCCGATATTGTTAAACGTCATCTCTTGCCGCGTGCGTCCCGCGCTATCGCGTGCAACGTTCCCCGTCATTTTCTGATCCACGTGCGTTCCGTCAGACAACACTTGCACTGTTTCGCGGGTCATCTGCGCCGAAAATGGCGCACCTGTCACGACTTTGCCACCGAATCCGCCTACCATTCCCTCGAACGCGAAGCTCCCGCGGTCCATAGGAGGGCCTGGAGGCGGTCCCGGCGGCATTCCTTGCGCTTGCGCCGCCACGCTCAATCCCAGTGCTGCAACTCCCACCACTGCAAGCTTCACTATTCTGCCGATCATTTTTGTACTCTCCTCTTCCTTCTTCGCGGCGCATGGCCGCCTACAAAATTCTCTACTGCACCAATCTCACTGCCACAGGCGATCCGTCTTCTCCCACCAGCACATCTGCCTGAATCACTTCGCCGGCATTCGCTTCATCCACTGGATAGCCTAGGCTCTCCAGCGTTCCGCGAGTCATCGAAACGCGAACCACAAACCCCGAATCCTCTGCGGAAAGGTTTTCGCCGTACGGCACCGGAACAAAATCCCCGCCCGCATCCGCGACCTGCGCGGCATCCAGTGTGTTTTGCGCTGTACCGCTAACGCTCGGATTTATTGTGCTACTCACGGTTGGACTCCCACTCCCGCTTTTCACCGCGTGCCCAAGAGAAAACTTCCACGCGCCGATCGTCACGAGCACCGCTGCGGCCGCGGCCAATCCAATCCACTCTGCCCAACGCATATGCATACGCCGCTCACGATATCGCGCTCGTTCCAAATTGCGATGATGCTCGCGAAAGGCGCCCACCAGCCGCTCTCGCATTGCCGCCGGCGCCTCCCAAGTTTTTGCATCCTCCACTGCATCCGACAAAACCTGGGCCAAAGTTCGCGCTTCCGCCAGGCTCGCCGCACATCGCTCGCAAATCTGCGCATGCAGTCGCGCCATCACTTGCGTTGATTCACCCAGAGTCTCGCTCGCGTCTCCGCGGGCCAGCTCATGCACAATTTCCTGAAACTCCGCGCAATTCATTTTCGCTTCCCTTTCAAGCACAACGGCTTCCTTCAGCCGCTTTCTTCCTCAGAGCCGCAATGCTACGCAACCGCGCCGCCAGCATCTCCCGCCCGCGTGCCAAGCGCGATCGCACCGTGCCAATCGGACATTCGAGAATCTTCGCCGCGCTTGCGTAATCGCGCCCTTGTAAATCGCACAGCGTCACCGCCTCACGATACCCCGAAGGCAGCAGCGTCACGGCGTGCCGCACCTGCTCTACAGTCTCGCTACGCGTCAGCTCGCCCAGCAAATTTTCCTGCGAAGAACTTCCATTCCTGCCCTCCGTTGACTCCACTAAATTCCCCTCGTCGGCCAGCGGTTCGTAGTGGCCCTCGCGCTCGAGGACTCGCCGCACGTGATTCCGCGCAATGCCATACAGGAAAGCCGCTGGCTCGCCGCGCTCTGCATCGAATTTTCCCGCCTTCTGAATCAGAGTCATAAAAGCTTCCTGCGCTACTTCTTCCGCCGCTTCCTTGCGACCCGTCATGTGCAGCGCAAAGCGATAGATCGCCCCGCTGTGGCGACCATAAAAAAGGCCAAACGCCTCCTCATCGCCTGCCGCCATGCGCCGCAGCAGATGCTCGTCCCGAGCCTCTTTCCTCTCCGCCATCCCTTCCCATTCGACGTATCTGCTGCGCTTCTCGTGTCTTGTATCCTGTACGATATCTATTCCCTTCCGGGCCCCGAGAAGTTCCAAAAATTTGGCAGCGGTTGCCTGGCGTCCAGGCATCGCTCGGAGCCGTCCCGCAGGCTGACTATAGGTGCCTAGCACGTCGTTTCTGCCCGCGCACCCGGCATATTGAATTCCAGAGCTCGCCGAAAGATTAAACCCGCGCGGCCAGTTGCGGTTGCACTACAAGGTTCTCTTCTGATTACCATTCAGTTAATGATATCGGCGTATTGGCCCGCTGTTGCGCTTCGTGGCTCACCCCCAAAGTAACCGGCTCTTGAAACCTCGCCCGGTTCCTTATCGCGCAATTATTGAGCACTGCCATTCTCCGGCCTGGGTGCCGGGCGGCGCATGGGCGCAATCGCCGGTACGGCGAGCGAACGGGCACCGTTTTTTCCAACGCAGCGAATCGCGAAGAAATGATTGTCGGGCGAGACGCCATCGAGTGTAGCTTCGTTTCCCGACGGCACAAATTCATATACGGACCATTGCGGAGCTGTCGTTTCACGCCACAAAATTTCGAATCCTGCTCGGTCCGCATCTTCTGGCGCAGACCAGCGCATCCATGCATAGCCCATGGCTGTGCGCGGCACGTGCGTGATGGTCACTTCCGAGGGCGGTGCGGGAGCAAGAGCCAGTTCACGCAACGCCTCGGCGTTGTCCCATGTCGCGTTGCGGAGAAAATCGTAATTCAGGAATTTCTCAAGGTCGCCGTATTCGACCCCATTTTCTGTTCGCGGAGTCTGATGCTGATGATCGTAATTCTCCTGCGGCTCAGTGAAGCGCGTTGCCGGCAATCCTGCCGCAACAAACGGCATGTGGTCGCCGCCGCGTCCCAATCGATCGACACGGAAAATCAGACGAATGTTCTCGCGCCCGTCGATGTCCTCCGTTGCGCGGGCCAGTTCGCGCGAAGGCGAGTCCACTCCATCCGGCCCGCCGCCGGAAAACAACCGGATGCGATGCGGCCCTCCGGGCACAGGATCCGCGCCGACAATATCGTTGTCGAAATAGCCACCGACTGTGTAGCCGTGATCCTGCAAATACTTTTGCATTCCCAGTGCACCGAGCAAGCCTTGCTCTTCGCCGGAAAGCGCCGCAAAAATCAATGTCGCACGATAAGTGCCGCCCGAAAGCAGTTTTGCCGATTCAATCGCCTGGGCCACCCCCGATGAATCGTCGTCCGCGCCGGGCGCGTCCGCGTTCGGATCGTTGGTTTCGGAGGGACGCGAATCGAAATCGCCGCCGGTGATGAAAACTGTCCTGTTCAGCGACGGATCGCTTCCCGGCAAAATCGCGTAGACATTTTCCAAATGCAATTTCTCTCCGGTGCGCGGCAGTTGCGTTTCGAATTTGTCGACCACAATCTGCAAACGGCCGCCGGAGTCCTTTGCGATTTCGTTGAAGCGCGTCACGATGCGGTCGCGGCCGCAGCCGATTCCGCGCTTCGAATCTGTCCACGAAGAAAACGAATCGCGCGTGCCACATGCGACCTGCTCTTCAATAATGGAGCGCAAGTAATTTTCGTCAATCGATGCAGGATCAATTCTTCCGGCCGGACGTGGAATCAGATTTACGGCGGGCACGTCGTTGGGTGGTTCCGGAGGATCCTGCGCGAGCGCCACACTTCCGGCAACCAGAATCGCCAGCGAAATCCCGGAAAGCACGAGAGCCTTCCTGGGGCTGCGCACGGCAACATTCAACTTCGGAAACGGCTTCAGTCGCATTTTCATCCTCGCACTCTGCAGAGTCGTAAGAGTGTGCGACGCGAGAGTGCGTTGGGACGTTTCCAGAAAATCGCCGACACTGCCGCCCAAAACTTCGACTTATGGCGTAGCCGAAGCCTGTTGCGCGTGCGTACGTGCCTGCGGCTGATATGAGCCGGGAACAACACGAATGGCGATCGCGAGGCGGTTCCATCCATTGATGGCGACGACGGCCATGGTGAGCGCGACGATTTCCGGCTCGGAAAAGTGCTTCTTCACTTCTTCGAAGGCTTCATCGGGAACATGCGTTTCGGAGACGAGTGTGACGGATTCCGTCCACGCGAGAGCGGCGCGTTCGCGATCCGAATAAAAAGGAGTTTCGCGCCACGCATTGAGTTCGTAGAGGCGCTGCTCAGTTTCGCCAGCCGCGCGGGCGTCTTTTGAATGCATGTCGAGGCAATAGGCGCAGCCATTGATTTGCGACGCGCGCATTCTGACGAGTTCGAGCAAGGGTTTCTCGAGTCCGGAATTGTGAAGATAAGTTTCGAGGCCGGCCATGGCTTGATAAGCCTTCGGATCTACTTTCGTGAAGTCCGCGATTCTAGCTTTCATTTTATTTTTCCTCCTACCATCTCGGATGCAGTGACGACCGGGAAGGAATCAATTATTTCTCAGAAAAGGATTTTCAGGATGAGATGATTTCTTACAACAGTCGGAATGGGAAAGGAAAGCAACGTCAGAAGGAACAACGATAGTTATTCATAGCGGAGAGCGACCATGGGGTCGACCTTCATCGCGCGACGTGCGGGAACATAGCAAGCCAGCAGCGCGACGACGAATAGAAGTGCGGCAACAGCGCCGAACGTTAGGGGATCGAACGGATGAACGTCATAGAGTAGGCTGGCCAAATAACGCGTCGCGCCGAGTGCCGCCAAGATGCCGAGGAATGTGCCGACGGCGCACAGTCCGAGTCCCCGACTCACGATCAGGCGCAAAACATCAGGAGCTCGCGCGCCAAGCGCCATTCGCACGCCGATCTCATGCGTTCGCCTCGTGACTTCATAGGAGAGCAGGCCATAGAGGCCGACGCAGGCAAGCAGCAGCGCAAGGCCGCCAAAAAAGCTCGACAGACGCGCAATCAACCGTTGCTGAAAAAGAGATTTCTCAATTTGTTCGGACTCCGTCTTGATGCTAAGCAGTGGCAGGTTCTTGTCGAGCTGGCTGAGGGTGCTACGGACCGCAGGAATTATCGTTGTCGGGTCAGCCGCAGTGCGCACCTCAAATACTCCTTCGCCGCCTCCTGCCGGGATGAACACGATCGGCGCGATTTCGCTCCGCAACGCCTGAAACTT
>JASHYE010000459.1 GCA_030043155.1 Candidatus Acidiferrales bacterium
AACCCCGATGCGTGGGAGCTGATACGCGGAAAGAGCGGGCGAGTGGCCGGAGCGCTCGTTGGCCTGATCGTCACTTTGAAGGGATTGCCCTCCAGCTATCAGAGAGATTTGCAGGAAGACAAAGAGCCGCTCTTTGACGCGCACGATCAGACTGTGGCGATGACGAAAATCGCCGTCGGCGCAATTGCGGCGACAAAGTTCAACGAGAGCAAACTGCGGGAAAGCGTGAGGGACGAGGGGCTCATTGCCACGGAAGCAGCAGATTACCTGGTTCAAAAGGGCGTGCCCTTCCGGCAGGCGCACGAAACTGTAGGAAAACTCGTGCACGACAGCGAACGCGAGGCCTCGCGCTTCTCCGAGTGGCCGCTCGAGAGATTGAAGGGTTATTCCTCCACAATTGACTCGGATTTCGGGAGGGCGCTCACCGTGGATGTGTCGCTGAGCCGACGAAATGCAGTTGGCGGCACTGCTCCTGCTGCGGTGCGAAATGCTTTGAATGACGCCAAGGAACGCCTGGCGCTTGCGGAGAAGAAAAATTGAGAGCTCGGAGAGCACGCTTTTCCGACGCTGAGGCAATTTATGCGTTGATCGCAGATTATGCCGCTGAGGGCGTTTTGCTGCCACGCACGCTCTCGAATGTTCGCGAACAGATTCCCAGCTTCCTTGTTGTCGAAGAGAAACGCCAGATTACCGGCTGCGTTTGCCTTGAGAACTACGGCGGAGGGCTCGCCGAAATTCGTTCGCTGGCGGTCCGGCGAGAAATTCGCGGCAAGGGCCTCGGAGGCAAGCTCGTTGCATTTGCGCTCTTGGAAGCGAGGAAAAAGAGAATCGCCCGCGTGTTCGCTGTGACGCATGCGCCGGAGTTTTTTATGCGCCACGGCTTTGTCTCATCTTCACGCCGCGCCATTCCGGAAAAAATCGAACGCGACTGCTGCACTTGCCCGAAGGCAAAAGGCTGCCGCTTAACCGCCGTGATCGCGACGGTTATGCCAGAGTCTGTTGCTCTGCCTATTCTGGACGGCATTGCGAGTCCATCTCTAGCGTGATGAGCCCAAAGTTTTCCGCTGCACTTCTGCCCAAAGGCTTTCAGTTCAGCGCGACCGCCTGCGGACTGAAAAAATCCGGGCTCGATTTAGGGCTGCTCATCAGCGAAATTCCTGCCTCAGCAGCATGCCTCTTCACAACAAACCTGGTGAAAGCAGCTCCGGTGTTGCTTTCGCAAGCGCATCTACGCCGCGCCAAATCGCGAATGAAGGCAATCGTAGTCAATTCCGGAAACGCAAACTGCAGCACAGGTGTGGCTGGCGCGGCTGCTGCGAAGCGAACCGCTGTGGACATCGCAAAGGCAATCGGCTGCCGCGAGGAGCAAGCGCTTGTTTGTTCCACTGGCGTAATCGGCGTGCCGCTGCCGGTCAAGCGAATTCAATATGCGATACCCGCCCTCGTCAGCCAGCTCGACGCGACCTCAGATTCATTCCAGAAATTCACGCGCGCCATCATGACCACGGACACATTCCCAAAGTGCGCGGCGGCGAATTGCATGATTGGAAACATGGAAGTGAGGCTGCTCGGTTGCGCCAAAGGCGCGGGAATGATTCATCCGAACATGGCCACAATGTTGTCGTTCATCGTTACCGATGCAGCCGTTTCGCCGGTTGTACTGCGACGAGCGCTGCGGACAGCCGTTGCTGGAACCTTTAACGCCATCACTGTAGATGGAGACACTTCCACGAACGACACGCTTGCCCTTCTGGCTAACGGAGCTTCGGGAGCGCGCCGCGTTCGTGAACGAACTGCGGATTACCGCAGGTTCTGCGTAGCATTGGAATCCGTTTGCCGGTCGCTGACGCTTCAAATTGTCGCCGATGGCGAAGGGGCGAATCGAATCGTTGAAATCGAGGTGAAAGGAGCAGTTTCGGATCGCGACGCAGATCGAATCGCGCGCACGATTGGGAATTCGCCGCTGGTGAAGACCGCGATTGCCGGCGGCGATCCAAACTGGGGCAGGATTCTCGCGGCCGCGGGCAGGGCCGGAGCACAACTGGACCCAAATCGCGTAGAAATTCGAATGGCCGGAATGCTCGTATGCCGCAATGGTTGCGCTTATCCATTTAACGAGAGGGCAGCGCATCGCAAGCTAATGGCAAAGCAGGTTCCGATTCTTGTCGATCTCAAGCTGGGTAACGGGCGCGCCCAAATCTGGACTTGCGACTTCACGTCTGACTACGTGCGGATTAATGCCAGCTACCGAAGTTGAGGCAACTCACGAGGTAAAATTTGATGTGCTACGCAAGCGCCGCATTTTGCCGGGGCTTTGGCAGTGATTCAACTGATTCAACACGATCGCCCGTGTAGCGGAAAGTTTCGAGCACCGCGCTTCTCACGCCCTGGCTGATCAATCGCGGAATATCGAGCCTCGCTTCGGCAGCTTCGAGTTCGGCGGGTTTCGCATGCAGCGCGGGACTGCGCGGAAGAAAAATGGGACAGCAATCATGGAAAGGCTCGGACGAAATATCGTGCGTGCCGATTTTCCGTGCAGTGTCGATGATTTCGAGCTTGTCAGTTCCGACCAGCGGCCGAAATACCGGCATCGTGGCCGCTGCCTCGACGGAAACGATGTTGCGCAGAGTCTGTGAAGCTACTTGGCCGAGGCTGTCTCCCGTGACCAGCGCGAGAGCTCCACTGCGCCGCGCGAAAACCTCCGCGATGCGAAGCATCATCCTTCGATAAAGCAGCACACGGCATG
>JASHYE010000460.1 GCA_030043155.1 Candidatus Acidiferrales bacterium
GAAGTTGAAATTGCGCGGCTGGCAGACTGCACGCTGGTGGTGCTCGTGCCGGGGATGGGAGACGATGTCCAAAATTTGAAAGCCGGCGTGATGGAAATCGCGGATATTTTTGTGCTGAACAAAGCCGACCGCGAAGGCGCGGAACGGTTTGAGCAACAGTTGCGCGCCATTTTGCAGATTGTGCCTGAGCGTGATGGATGGAAACCACCCATCGTGCTGACCGTTGCAACGCAAAACGAGGGAATCGATGAACTCGCGCGGCAAATCGAGCGATTTCGCAAGCATTCGCGCGAGCACGGGAAAGAACGCGCGAGGCAGGTTGCATTGTGGAAAGAGCGGCTGGTGAATTTGCTGCGCGAGCGGCTGATTCATCGGGTTCTGGATGAGGCTGCGAAGGATGGAACGCTGGAGCGGCTCGCGGGGGAAATCGCGGAGCGAAAGCGCGATCCGTATTCGGCGGTGAGCGATATTTTGAAACGTGCGGGGCTGGAGAGTGAACATTGAGGCTTGGGGGCCTGGAATTTCTCGTGTTGACAGATGGAACGTTGCGACTGGACGGCGGCGCGATGTTTGGCGTGATTCCGAAGCCGATGTGGGAGAAAAAGGCGCGCGCCGACGAACGGAACCGCATCGTGCTGGCGATGAATTGCCTGCTGATTCGCGCGGCAGGAAAAACAATCGTCGTCGAGACTGGCGCTGGGGATAAATGGGATGCGAAACGCCGGGACATTTACGCTTTTGAAGGTTCGCCGAGATTGCCGGAGCAACTGGCGCAACACGGCGTGAAGCCGGAGGACGTCGACATCGTCATTAATACGCATTTGCATTTCGACCATTGCGGATGGGATACAAAGATCGTTGGCGACAAGATGCGGCCCACTTTTCCGAATGCGAAGTACATTGTGCAGAGAAAAGATTTCGAACACGCGAAAAATCCCACCGAGCGCGACCGCGCGAGCTTCATGCTGGAAAATTACGTGCCAGTAGCAGAAGGAAAACAGTGGGAGTTGCTCGAAGGCGAAAAGCAAATTGTGCCGGGAGTTACGGTGATTCCGGCTCCCGGGCATACGGATGCGATGCAGTGTGTGAAGCTCGAAGGCGCTGGCAAAACAGCCATTTTCCTGGCGGACTTAGTTCCGACGACTGCGCACTTACCGCTGCCGTGGATTATGGGATTCGATCTGTATCCGCTGACCACGCTGGAAAACAAGAAGAAAATGCTGCCGCAAATCGAGAAGAATGGCTGGCTCGCGCTTTTCGCGCATGATGTGTCGACGCGCGCCGCGTATTTGCACAGCCGCGACGGCCAGTATGAAGTTGAGCCGGTAAGCGTCGATTAGGTCTGAACATCCGGTCAGACTGATTCGAGCAAATCAACTAACAATCTGAGGTGCAGGGAATGGTGCAGCAAAAGAAGAGTGTCCGAGGGAGCGCGGCGAAGAAGAGCGCCGCGATAGGGATTATTGGCGGCAGCGGGCTCTATGCGATGGCTGGCATTGAAGGCGCGTGCGAAGTGCATATGAAGACGCCGTTCGGCGAACCGTCGGATGCTTTCATGATTGGCACGCTCGAGGGTCAGCGCGTCGCTTTCCTCGCGCGGCACGGGCGCGGGCATCGCATTTTGCCTTCAGAAATCAACTACCGCGCAAATATCTATGCGATGAAGGATTTGGGCGTGGAGCAGATCTTGTCGGTCAGCGCGGTTGGGTCGTTGCGCGAAGAGATGCGCCCGCTGGAGTTTGCCATCGTGGATCAATTTTTCGACCGCACGCGTGGCCGCATCGCAACGTTCTTCGGAAATGGGCTCGTTGCGCACGTCGGATTTGATAAGCCGACATGTCCGCGATTGTCGGCAGCGGCTGTCAGCGCCTGCGAACGCAGCGGCGTCGCGGCGCATAAGGCGGGAACGTACGTCTGCATGGAAGGGCCGCAATTCTCGACGCTGGCCGAATCGCGCGCTTATCGGCAGATGGGATTCGACGTGATCGGAATGACGAATTTGACAGAAGCGAAGCTCGCACGCGAGGCGGAAATCTGCTATGCGTGCATCGCGATGATCACCGATTACGATTGCTGGCATCCGCAGCACGATTCCGTCACCGTGCCGGACATCATCAGTAATCTGAACAAAAACGCGGTGAACGTGCAGAAGATGCTGCGGGAAACGCTGCGCTCGCTCGGCGTGACGCGCGGGTGCAAGTGCGGTTCCGCGCTGGCTCACGCGATGCTGACGGATCGCAAATTGATTCCGGCGGCAACGAAGCGCCGCCTCGGGCCGATCATTGCGAAGTACATTTCATAATTCATTTAATAGGAGAGATTCTCGATGTCTTTGCTCGTGGTCGGCTCAGTCGCGTTCGACGGTATTCAAACACCTTTCGGGAGCACGGAACGAACTATAGGAGGAGCGGCAACTTATTTTTCCTTATGCGCGAGCCTGCTGGCACCGGTTCAGCTGGTTGCGGTCGTCGGGGACGATTTCTCCGCGAAAGACCGCGCGGTTTTCAGCGGGCGCAAAATCGATCTCGCTGGACTTGAGCAGGCCAAAGGGAAAAGCTTTTTCTGGGCGGGGCGCTATAGCAACGATTTGCGCATGCGCGAGACGCTTGTCACTGAGTTAAATGTTTTCGCGGAATTTCAGCCGAAATTGCCGGAAGCGTATCGCGATTCGCGGTTCGTTTTCCTTGGGAATATCGATCCGACTTTGCAGCGTCATGTGCTCAGCCAGATGAGGCGGCGTCCGACGCTCGTCGCGCTGGACACGATGAATTACTGGATTGCGCGCACGCCGGAGGAGCTTGCGAAAACCCTGCGGTTGATTGATGCCTTGCTCATCAATGATGAAGAAGCTTGCCAGATTGCAGGAGAGCACAATTTGTTGCGCGCGGCGCGGCGAATTTTCAGCATGGGGCCGAAAGTTGTGGTGATCAAGCGCGGCGAGTATGGCGCGATGCTTTTTCATCGCGATGCGATTTTGGCCGTGCCAGCGTACCCGCTCGAAAAAGTCCACGACCCGACGGGCGCGGGAGACAGTTTTGCCGGCGGATTCATGGGCTATCTGGCAGGGCGCAGGAAAATCGATCACTCTTCGCTGAGGCGCGCGATGATTTACGGATCTGTGATGGGAAGTTTTGCCGTGGAGCAACTAGGAGTTGAGCGTTTATGTAAACTGACGCGGCGCGAGGTTGAGGTGCGCGCGCGCGCCCTTGTGCGGATGACCAGCATTCGCCTGTGAGTGCGAGCAGGCCAGCCCTCTGGGCGCAGCTGTGAACTCTTC
>JASHYE010000461.1 GCA_030043155.1 Candidatus Acidiferrales bacterium
ATCGCAATTCCTGAATCGAGAAAAAATGGATGGCTCATCAGATCGCCTGATCCCTCGGGAACCGTGGAATCGCGGAGCCGTCTCACAAATCAACCATCCGAACGCGAAGCGTCGCTGCGGAGCGAAAAGCGGCCCTTCCCCTGAGAATGATCATGACAACGAAAGCGCTAAAGCTATCGCAGCTTGAGCAGTTTCGCCGTTTGACCACGTGCCTGGTCGCGAGCGCCATTGAGACCTTTCACGAACGGCTGCCCAACACTGGATTTGCCGATTCGACCATTCGCTGCATTTTTAGAGATCGGCCATCAATGATCGGCTATGCGGCAACGGCGCGGATTCGCACCGCCATGCCGCCCATGGAGCCGAACCAATCCTTCGATTATTACGATCGCATGGACTGGTGGAAAAATATTCTGACCATTCCCGCGCCGCGCGTCGTGATCATCGAAGATGTGGACAGCCCGCCGGGCGTGGGCGCCTTCATCGGTGAGGTCCACGCGAATATTCTTCTGTCGCTGGGCTGCGTGGGAGTGGTCACCAATGGAGCCGTCCGCGATCTTCCCGATATACGTACGACAGAATTCCAGATGTTCTCCGGAAATGTTTCTGTTTCGCACGCTTATGCACATCTCTTCGATTACGGCGGCGAAGTGGAACTTGGGGGCTTAAAGGTTCGCCCCGGCGATCTGATTCACGGAGACTGCCACGGCGTTCAGACCGTTCCGCTGGAAATTGCGGACAGAGTGCCCGACGTGGCGCGTCAGATTCGGCAGCGCAGACAAAATTTGATCGGTTTGCGCCGCTCGGCCGATTTTTCTCTCGAACATCTTCGCCAGGCCATCCAGGACACGTCGTTAGTTTCTTCGCCTTCGAAACCGAATCTCGAGGAGCCCAGGAAGTGACAGGGGGTCAACCCATGAGAACGATGAAAACGATACTGCATTCGCAAATAAATTCGCTGCTGTTGTTCACGCTCGGATGCGCGCTGCTGGCAGGCTGCGGCGGCCAGAATACGCCCAGCGAAGTCAATGCGGCCAGCGTGCCGCCCGTCGCCGTCGTTCCGGTTACGCGGCGTGACATCTCCAACACGCTTCAGATCGCTTCCGAGTTTCAGCCCCTGCAGGAGATCGATATCTACGCCAAAGTCTCCGGCTATATCAAGAAGCTCTACGTCGACTGGGGCACGCACGTCCAACAGGGCCAGTTGATGGCTGTTCTCGAAATTCCCGAACTCGAGCAGCAAATCGAGCACGACCAGGCGGCATTGGCGGAGGCCGAACAAGACCTTCATCGCGCGCAGTCCGCCTATTCCGTCGCTCACATCACTTACCAGCGTCTCGTCGGTGTGCAAAAGAGCCGCCCCGACCTGATTTCCCAGCAAGATATCGACGTGGCACAGGGCAAAGACCTTGAGGCCAGCGATGGAGTTTCGGCGGCCCAGCAGGCGCTCCTCGCGGCAAAAGATTCTCTGGAAAAAGACAAGACACTCTATGCGTATGCGCACATGACCGCGCCTTTCGACGGCATCGTCACGCGGATGTACGCGTATACTGGCGCGCTGCTTCCCGCTGGAACTTCGTCGAACATTGGAAACTCTGCTCTGTGCCATCTTTCGCAAAACGACGTTTTGAGGCTGGTGATTCCCGTGCCGGAGCGTGCCGTTCCCGACATCCATATTGGGGAAACGGTCCAAGTCACGGTTTCCGCACTCAACCGCAATTTTGAAGGGAAGATCGTTCGCACCGCCGATCAAATCGATCTTGCTACGCACACCATGCATACAGAAGTGCAGGTTCAAAATCTGAAATATCAAGTCGTTCCTGGAATGTACGCGATGGTCACCATACCGTTGCAAACGGCGAACAATGTTCTGACCGTGCCGGTGCAAACGGTTCAGCCATCCAGCACGCAAGGGCAGGGAACTGTGCTGGTGGTCGACGCGAGCAATCATATCCAGCGGCGAGAAGTTACCACGGGACTCCAGAATGCCACATCGGTCGAGATTATTTCCGGCTTGAACGCGAACGACCGCGTTGTCTTCGGAGAACAGGCCCAATACAGGGAGGGCGAACTTGTGTCGCCGACCGTTGTGAAGGTTCAAACGGAATAGGAGCTTTATGTCATCGTTTTCTCTACGCCATCCTTACTTCATTGTAGTTGTTTGCCTCTTTGCATGCGTTTTGGGAATCACCGCGTGGAACCAAATGCCCGTGGACATGTTCCCACCGATCAATCTGCCGATGGTGGAAGTCGCCACCTTCTATAGCGGTATGCCCCCTCAGCAGATCGAAGCGGACATCACCGACACCTTCGAACGCTTCTTCACTCTCGGCGCGGGCATCGATCACATGGAATCGCGGTCATTGTCCGGAGTCAGCCTCATCAAGGTTTATTTCCAGGGCGGCACCGACGCCAACGCGGACGTCACGGAGATTTCCAACCTCGCGATGGCGGATTTGCGCCGTCTCCCCGAAGGCACGCTGCCTCCTGTCGTGATGCAGATGGATCCCTCCGGCTTGCCTGTTTGCCTGCTCACGGTCGACGGCAAGGATCTGAGCGAGACGCAGCTGCACGACTATCTGCAATTCCAGATTCGCGACCAAATCGCCGGCGTCCCGGGCGCAACGGTTCCGCCACCGTACGGCGGGAAATATCGCCAGATCATGGTGTACGTGGATCCTCTCAAATTGCAGGCGAATCAGCTCAGTCCCATGGACGTGGTGCGCGCGATCAATAGCTCGAACCTTATTCTTCCTGCTGGCGACGTTCGCATTGGCCCTCTCGACTACGATCTGTACACCAACGCTCAAGTCGCGAACGCTCAGGCGCTCGATCGGTTGCCGCTTAAAACCGAAGGCGAGAAATCCGTTTTTGTCTCCGACGTTGGCAGGGCGGTCGATTCTGCGGCACTGCAATACAACGTCGTCCGCGTCAATGGCCAGCGCTCGGTGTACGTCCCCGTGCAAAAGCAGGGCGGAAACAGCAACACCATCGCGGTGGTCAACGGAATCAAGCGCGAGATCAAGAGCCTTCGCGATATTCCGGCTCAAATGAAAGCCCACGTGGTTTTCGACCAATCCGTTTTCGTCAAGCAGGCCATTTCAACCGTGGAGCGCGAAGGCGGAACAGGGCTGTTGCTCACGGCTTTGATGATTCTGATTTTTCTGGGCAGCCCGCGCGCAACTGTTGCCGTCTTTCTCTCGATTCCAATTTCCGTGCTCGCGGCCTTCTTTTTCCTTCACATCGGCAACGAGACCATCAACAGCATGGTGCTCGGCGGCCTCGCTTTGGCATTTTCCAGGCTGATCGATAACTCCGTTATTGTCCTCGAAAATATCTACCGTCATCTTGAAC
>JASHYE010000462.1 GCA_030043155.1 Candidatus Acidiferrales bacterium
AGCAGTGCCGGGTCAAATTGCACCTGCGAACCCTGCGGGCAGCCGCCAAACAAATTCACTCTTCCGCCCTTCCTGACCATCTGCATGGCCCATTGCCACGTCGCCGCCGAGCCCACCGCCTCGATCACAGCGTCAGCGCCGCGCCCGCCCTCCGTCAGGTCCCGAACCATCGTGACGGGCGACTCCATGCTCGACACATCAAAGGCTGCGTAGGCTCCCAGCCGCTCCGCCAGATCAATCTGACTCTTCCGCTTTCCCAGCGCAATCACACGTACTTCCTTCGCGGAAAGAGCGCGAACAAACTTCAGCCCAATTGGCCCGCATCCCACGACTACCGCCGTATCACCCGGCCGAATCTGTGTCTCATGAATCCCCCGCAGCACGCACGCCAGTGGTTCAACCATCGCGGCATCGCGAAAGCTGACGTTCTCCGGAATTTCCAGCAGGTTCTTTTTCACGATGCGCGCGGGAATCCTCGCGTATTCCGCATAGGCGCCGTTATTGAAGAGCAAATCATCGCAAAGATTCGGCTGATCTTTCCGGCAGTACAGGCACGCGTCGCAAGGCGCTGAATTCGACGGTACAACGCGCATCCCCGCGCGAATCTCGCTGCTCACACCGGGTCCAACTTCCTCTACCACTCCCGCCAGTTCGTGGCCAAAAATCGCCGGAGGCTGGATCATTCGTGGATGCGAACCCTGCCTCCATACCTTCAGGTCCGTCCCGCACGTCAGCGCCACCTGCACGCGCATCAGAATCTCGCCTTCGCCAAGCTGCGGAATACCGACTCGTTCGATTCTCAAGTCTTCGCGGCCGTAAAGGACAGCCGCCGTCATCACTCCGCCGGAACCCTTCTTGGAACCCGCCGCGATTTCACCTGTATAAGTCTTCATGGCCATTGTTCAGGAACCTTCAAGAATGTGAAATGATTACCTTCAAAGTATCCGCATTCGGCTTGGCGGCAAGCTCCAGCGCCTCCGCAATTCTTTCCGTCGAAAACCGATGCGACACAAGCTCTGCCAGCGGCAACCGCCGCTGAAATACGATTCCAGCATACTCCTCTTGCTCCGTTATGGACGCGCTATAGCTTCCCAGAATTTCCTTTTCCTCAATGCCCACCGCCGCCGCCGGAAATTCAATCTTCAGAACCGGATCGTTATGCGCAAAAAGCATCACGCGTCCGCCCGCGCGCGTCATTGCAAGCGCGTCAGTCACCAGCTTTGGGTGCGGTGCTGCCAAAAGAACAACATCCGCCCCGCGCCCGTTTGTCCGTTGCCGAACTTCTGCAGCCACATCATCCGATGCCGGATCGAATGATGCGGTTGCGCCCAGCCGAAGGCTTGCGGCTCGCCGCGCAGCCAGCGGGTCCGTCGTAATCACTTCTGCGCCTTTCAGCTTGCAAAGTCCCGTCAGCAGCATGCCAATCGGACCCTGTCCAATCACCACTGCGAATTCGCCGCCTGCGACTCTCGCCTTCCATACTGCTTTTGCCGCCGTATTCACCGGCTCGATGAACGTCGCTTCTTCAAACGTAATCTCGGCTGGGATCGCAAGCATTCCCCTCTCGACAATCCACGGCATCGCGCGAACGTACTGCGCAAATCCTCCGCCATTTGGCGTAAAACCAGCCGTCAGCCCTACTTTCTTGTACTGCGCGCACTGCGAGAAAAGCTTCCGCTCGCAGTAAAAGCATTTCTCGCATGGAACATGGTGAAAGCTCACCACGCGGTCGCCCGGCTTGAATTTTTGTACCCCGCGGCCTGTTTCCACAACTGTTCCCGCGAGTTCGTGTCCGAAAATCTGCGGAGCATCAACAAAACCATGCGCGATTTTCTTTATGTCTGTGCCACAAATTCCGCATGCCGCCACCCGAAACAACACTTCCCCGTCAGCAATTTCCGGAATGGGAACTTCCTCGCACACCACCGCTCCTGCGCCGCGATAGACGCCTGCCAGCATCATCGTTTTTCTAGCGCGCCGCCCCGCATCGCTTCCCACGATCGTCGTCGAACTCATCCTTTTTTCGCCTCAGCCATTTCGCCCGTTCTCAAATCATCTCGCGTCGCCAATGCCGCAATGTATCGATCCAGAAAATTCGCCAAGTTCGTCGCCGCTACTTTACTCTGCCGCGCCAGCCGCATCACCGCAGCCAATCTCTGCGGGCTTCGAGCCAGAGCGCGAGCGGCTTTCCCTTTGCTGACGTTGCCCGTCTCGTCGAGCAACTCCGCGAAATTCATCGGCAAATCCTCATCCGCTGCATCACTGATCGCGCGAATAGCAATCGCTGGAATGCCTTTCGCGCCCGCTTCCAAAGTTACCGCGAAACTCTCCATCTCGACCGCTTCCGCCATTTTGCCCAGCCTGCTCTTCCCCTCGGCGGAAAGAACCATTGTTGAAGACGTCAGCAGTCGCTCGATGACAACCGCGCCGCATTTCTCCGCCTGCCTCATCAAGCCTGCATCCCCCGCAACTGTCCGTCCGGTCTCCAAATCCATGATATCGCGCGACACACAAACCTGCCCAATACCATGCTCGCGCCTCAAGCTGCCTGCCAGCCCCGCCGCAATGCAAATGTCGGGCTGCCATTGCTCCAGCGCCGCGCGCGTCACAACTGCTCCGCGAATGCCGCCAACGCCAGTGAGAGCGACTCGCACCTGAGCCTCGCGAAAATTCGTCTCGTAAAGCGCAAAATCGCCATGCGCCACCTTCGCAAACGCGCGCACACGCCGCCACGGGCCAAATTCCATATCCAACGCAAATGTAATCAGGAATTTCAATTTTGCGCCTCAAGTAGCAGAGGCCCGGGCAACCTGCACTCGCTGTGGAGTCCCCGCATAATCATTTCCCCGGTACCAACTCACCGCGCGTTCAAGCGCCGCCTCAACCGGCGTTGAGTCATATCCCAGCTCTCTGCGCGCCTTCGCATCATTCACAAACATCTTATGCCGCGCGATACGAACTCCTTCCACCGGAATCCGCGGCTCACGCCTCCGCGCGCGGGAAAACGCTGCATCCGCGTACGCAGCGATAAGCGCGACGCTATGCGGGATCCGCCGCGTTGGCGCCGCCAGACCAGTAATTCTCCCGAGCGCTTCCAGCAGTTCTTTCAACGTCATGTTTTTTCCGCCCAGCAAATAACGCTCGCCGATTCCCCCGCGCTCTGCTGCAAGCAGATGTCCGCGCGCCGCATCCTCCACGGCAACAAAATTCAGACCTGTATCCACATAAGCGGGCATGCGCCCGAGCAGAAAATCTACGATAATTCGGCCGGTGGGTGTCGGCTTCCAATCGCCGGGGCCGACAGGCGTCGTGGGATTCACGATGACAACCGGCAAACCCTCATGCGCAGCGCGCAGCGCTTCCTGCTCGGCCAGCAACTTCGACTTTTTGTAATTCCCAACCATCTCGTCGACTGAAGCGCGATTGCTTTCATCCGGCAAAGTCGACCCGCGCGGCACAGCAATCGTCGCTACCGTGCTGGTATAGACGAATCGCTCCACCCGCGCACGCAATGCCGCCGCCAGTAGGTTCTTTGTTCCCGTTACGTTATTTTCGTAGATTTCCTGCGAATGCCTGGCCCAAAGCCGGTAATCAGCAGCAACGTGATAAACGCGGCGAACTCCGCGCAATCCCCGGTCGAGCGAAGCTTCGTCTCGAAGATCGCCTTCCGCCCACTCAACGCTGATGCCATCGAGCGTTTGCCGACGGCTGTTCGCTCGCACGAGCACGCGCACCGATTCACCCGCAGCGGCCAGTTGCCGCGCAACATGCGACCCGACGAACCCAGTCGCGCCGGTTACAAGCGTGGTCATAAAATGCGGAAAGCTTCGTCCTTTGGTGAGCCCTGATCGAGAGGCAGACTTATGGATTTGGAATCCAATCCGTTCGAATGGCCGTTCCCATTTCCGTTGCCATTCCTCGTGCTGTGGCCGTTCGCGGTCTTCGCGCCCTTGCGCCCGCCCATCCTGCCGGAGACCTGCCATTGCAGCATCTTCCACGTGTCGCCGAACTTGCTGTTTCCTCCCAGCACCGCGGACGCTTCGTAGCCCGACTGCACCATGCAGTTCTCGCAACGCGGATCGCGTCCGTAGCCGTACTTTTCCCACGGCGTGTTGTTAATCAGGTCGCCGAAAGTCTTGTGGTGCTCATCCGTCATTAAATAGCACGGCCCTTTCCAGCCTCGCGGGTTGTAAGTGGGATTGCCCCACGCTGTGCACATCAGCTCGCGCTCACCGCGCAGGAATTCCATATAAATCGGCGACGTGATCACGTTGAACTGCTCCAGCAGTTTGCTCGCGCGTCGGAATTTCTCGTTTACATCCTGCCGCGACATAAAAATGTCTTTCGTCTGCACCGATGCATACGAATACGCCGGCGAAAGCATGTTTCCGTCCACGCCCAGCGTGCGCAGATACGCGAACAGCTCTGCAATCTCCTCCACGTCCGTCTCTTTGTAAACGGTCGTGTTTGAGCAGACCAGGAATCCTGCCGCTTTTGCTGCCTTGATTCCCGCAATCGCCTCGCGGAACACTCCATCTCGCTCCACGCACAAATCATGCGTCTTCTCAAGGCCGTCCAGGTGCACGTTGAAAAAGAACCGCGATGTTGGCGTGAATTCATGCAGCCGCTTGCGAATGAACATTCCATTTGTGCACAGATAAATATTCTTCTTTCGCGCCAGAATCTCCTTCACCAGCCGCCCGATTTCGGGATAAATCAATGGCTCACCGCCGCAAATCGAAACAATCGGCGCGCCGCAATCCTCCAGCGCCGCGATGCACTGCTCTACTGTCAACAGTTCGTTAATGGTCGGCTTATATTCGCGAATGCGCCCGCATCCTGTGCACGTCAGATTACACGCATGCAGAGGCTCAAGCATCATCACCAGCGGAAACTTTTTTTCGCCCCGAATCGTCTTCGCCGCCAGGTATTTTGTCAGATTGGCGGTTAAGCTCAGCGGAAACCTCATCGTTTACCCCCGTCCGTTTCGGTACTTGATCTGATTCGGATCCACTTGAAAACTTCGCGGCATTATTTTCGCTCCGTTCTTCATGTTGCGATAGCGGGCCAGCGCGTACAACGGAAAAGAATTCCTGTAAAGATGATACTTTAGATAGAACACGCAGGGAAATCCCGTTCCCGTGAATTCGTCTTCACTCCACGACCCGTCCTCGTTCTGATGTTGTTCCAGCCATTCGATGCCGCGCATCACCGCTGCGTCGTCTGGCCCGACCGTGGAAAGCAATCCAATCAATCCCCATGCCGTCTGCGAAGCCGTGCTCTTTCCAATTCCCTTCAAACTCGCATCTTCATACGACCTGCACGATTCGCCCCATCCGCCATCCGCATTCTGAACGCTTTTCAGCCACTGCGCCGCTCGCTGGCACTCCGGTGAATGATTGCAATGAATCGCTTCCATGGCTCGTAACACGCCACTCGTTCCATACACATAATTCACGCCCCAGCGCCCGTACCACGCGCCCTCCGCCGTTTGCGTGCCGCGTAAGTATGCCAGCGCCTTCTGAATCGCCGGATGTGAAGCCGGCCATCCAAAAACTCCCAGGCACTCGATCGATCGCGCCGTCACGTCCGGCGACGAAGGATCAATCATCGCATTGTGGTCCGCAAAAGGAATATTCGTCAGTAGGGCCTTGTCGTTATCTCGGTCAAACGCTCCCCATCCCCCATCGCGGTTCTGCATGCTCAAAAGCCACGCCAATCCTCGCTTCGCGGATTGCTCAAAACCCTCCGCGTCGCTGCCATTCGCACGCTCAAGCGCCATCAGAATAAACGCCGTGTCGTCCACGTCAGGGAAAAAATCATTGCGAAACTCGAATGCCCATCCTCCAGGCTCCGCGTCTTTGTTTTTGACTTGCCAGTCGCCCGGCCCGAGGATCTGACGCTCAATCAGCCATTCCGCCCCGCGCTGCAGCATCGGATGCGATCCGGCCACTCCAGCCTCTTCGAGTGATACCATCGCGATTGCCGTATCCCACAGCGGCGAAATACACGGCTGCATCCGCAGCGTGTCGTCTTTCTGCTCCTCGATCTCATAGGCGTTGATCCATCGCAGCTCGCGATGCACCAGAGGATCATCGAATTTTTTGCCGAGCGCCAGCATGGCATAAATCGAATTGGCCATTGCCGGAATAATCGTCGCTAATCCTTCGCTCCGCTCGATGTGCTCGAAGAGCCATTTCTCCGCTTCAGCCAGCGCCCGCCGGCGAAGCGGTTTCCACGGCAACCGCTCATGCCACTTCAGCCCTTTGTCTATTGCAAGAAAGAAATTGCGCCACGAAAAGGTTTTCTTGCTCCAGGCAAACGCAATCTTCGCATTCCTCTTGTCGACGAACAACTCGTCCACGCTTTCGCACTGTGCGATCCGCCATTCCGGCCTTATCGCATAAACAATCGAAAGAGGCACAATAATTGCCCGCGTCCACGACGACATCTCATATAAATTCACCGGCGCCCATCGCGGCAGCAGGATGAGTTCGGGAGGAATCGCCGGCGCCATGTCCCAGTCGGCCGCTCCAACCATTGCCAGATAAAATCTCACGTAGGAGTTGGCGCGCTCCAGTCCACCAAGCTCGCGAATCTTTTTTCGCGCACGCTCCATGTGTGGCTCGCTTGGCAAATCTCCAGCCAGCTTCAGCGCAAAATACGCCTTCACGCACGTATTCAGTTCCGCCGGGCCTTGGG
>JASHYE010000463.1 GCA_030043155.1 Candidatus Acidiferrales bacterium
ACGACGAAGCGCCTGTCACGCAAAAAGCCGATCAGGGTCATGCCCATTTCGCGCGCAAACTGCACGGCGAGGCTTGAACATGCCGAAACAGAAGCGACCACCGGCACGCCCGCCATCGCGGCCTTCTGCACGATTTCGAATCCGCCGCGTCCGCTGACCATCAGAACGCATTGCGAGAGCGGTAATTTTCCGTCGCGCAGCGCCCAGCCGGCGATTTTGTCGACAGCGTTGTGGCGGCCGATGTCTTCGCGCTCCGCGAGCAGCTCGCCCTTCGCATCGAATAATCCCGCCGCATGCAATCCGCCCGTGCGCCCGAAAATTTGCTGCTTGGATCGCAACTTCTCCGGCATGGCGCAAATGGTTTCAGGACTCACGTGAAAATCGCGATTCGGCGCCTTCACTCCGCGAGCGCGCACCGCGTCAATCGAAGCCTTGCCACAAATCCCACAACTCGAAGCAGCGAAAAAATTGCGCTGGGCCTTCTCCAGGTCCAGGGCTACATCTGCGGAGAGTTTCACCTGCACGATGTTGCCGCGCTCGGTCGCCTTGCAATTTGTCGCATGCTCGATAGAGAGAATTTGTTCGCGCCGCTGGATCAACCCTTCGGTAAAAAGAAATCCAGCTGCTAAATCCAAATCATCGCCGGGCGTGCGCATCGTGACGGTGAGCGGATGCTCGCCAACGCGAATCTCCAGTGGCTCTTCGCCCGCAAGATAATCCTGCTGCGCGCGAACGCGTCCATCGTCCCACTCGTGAACGAGTGTGACGTCAATATCGCGCGCATTCCGCGCTGGCGAATCCATTGATAACTCCGTTCGCTCTTATTTGGCCGCTGCCGTCGCAGGCTCTGCCGTCGCGGGTGCTGTTTCTGCGCGCGCTGCGGGGACAATTTCCACGATTGCGTTGTAATCGGGCACGCCGCTCGGGTCGAGGCATCCTGCGGCGACCAGCACATTCACCTCCGGCCAATGTCCCTGCACGCTGCCCGGCTTGATGCGGTCGATGCGCACGCGCCCGCGAAACTCGCCGCGCTCGTTGCGCAACAGAATGGCTTCGCCATTTTTGACGCCGAGCCGCTCGGCATCTTCTGCGGCCATGAAAATGTGGTCGCGCGCCGCTCCCGTCAGCGGGTCCTTCTCGCCGTGAATGATGCTGTTGAACTGTTTCCCGCGCCGCGTGGCCAGCAAAAATCGCCCCGCAGGAATTTTTTCCTCCGGCAACTCCACGGCGCTGAAATGTCCTTTACCGTCGGGCGTGAGGAATTTGTCCACGAGCAAGCGCGGGCCGCCGTATTGGAAGTTGTCGCCCTTCTTGCGCAGGTTCGCGATTCCTTTGTACGCCGGGCAGACGCGGTCGATTTCATCGCGAATGTCCTGCGTGTCCTTCCACGCAAAAATTTTCTCTGCGCGTTTGGGATCGGCGCGCCTTGCCACCAGAACTGGAATCTCCCATTCGTCTTTTGTTTCTGCGAGCCGAGGGCCGCGAATCTCAGGGCTGTAAATAATCCGCCGCTCGGTGCTCGTTTCCGTGCCGCCGCCGCGCTGCTCGTAACGGGTTCGGCTTGGCAGGAGCAGCACTGTGTCTGCCGGGTCGACCAGCATGTTCGAGCTCACGGTAATATCCTGATGAATCCGCAGGCAAATTTTGCCGACGGCTTTTTTCACGCGCTCCGGTTCCGGCAGCGTGTCGACAAAATTTCCGCCGCTTTGCCAGAGCGCGTCGATCTCGCCGCGCTCGGCGGCCAGAATCATGTGTGCCGCGGTCAAGCCTTTCCACGTGGGCGGCGCGAATCCCCACATTTGTGGCTGCGCCAGGCGCTGCGCATTTTCTTCGTTTACGGAAACGCCCATCACGTACGCGCTTGGCTGGCCGCCCATTTCCGCACCGCCCTGCACTCCGCTGTGGCCGCGAATGGGCATCAGGCCCGTGTGCGGCCGTCCGACGTTTCCCTTCGCCAGTTGCAGATTCACGATGGCGCGCACATTGTCGCTGCCATAGCGATGCTGGGTGATGCCCATGCTCCAGACGATGATGGCGTGGCGCGCTTTGCCAAACGCTTCGGCGAAACGGAACATATCCGCGCGCGTCAGGCCGGAGCTTTCTTCCAATGTTTCCCAGGCGAAGCTTTTCACTTTCGCTTCGAGGTCGCTCCATCCGACGGTGCGCTCGGCGATGAATGCGCGGTCGAGCCAGTTGTTTTCGATCAAATGTTTCAGCACGCCATAAAAAAACGGGATGTCGCCGCCGACGTGCACGGGGAAAAAATCGTCGGCGAATTTCGTTCCGAAAAGTGCGCTCTTGGCCACCGAGGGCACCCAATAGCGTTCCAGGCCCGGCTCGAAATAGGGATTCACAACAAAAACTTTGGTGCCTTTTTCTTTTGCGTAGTAGAGATACTTCGTGCTCACCGGCTGATTGTTGGCGATATTGGTGCCAACCAGAATGAGCAAGTCCGTTCCGATCCAATCGGAATAGGAGCACGTGGTCGCGGCGCATCCTACGGTCGCCATCAAGCCTGCGGTACTTGGCGCATGGCAGATGCGCGCGCTGGTGTCCACGTGATTTGTGCCTAAGAAGCGCGCGACTTTTTGGTGGGCGTAATACGCCTCATTTGTAAGGCCGCGCGAAGTCAGGAACCACCCCAGCCGCTTCGGATCCGTTTCGCGCAAACCTTTTGCGGTGATATCCAGCGCTGCATCCCAGGTGATGCGGCGGAAGCCCTTATCTCCTCGGCGGCGCACCATCGGAGCGGAAAGCCGCCCGAGCCGCGAGAGATGCCGCGTGGGAGTCTTCCGCAGAGCTTCCGCGTCTTCGAGCAGGCACAAGTCCATCGCGGGCATGGTATTCAGCCGCAGCAATTTCAGGCGTAGCGCGCAGAGGTGCACGCCTTGCATGGTCCAGTCGTGCATTCCCGACGTTCCGAGCGAACAGCCGTCGCAGCAGCCGTTATTCAGGATGCGCCACGCGTAGCCGAGCTGGTCACGGTTCTCCCAGATCGTTTCGAGGATGTCTTTGTAGGCGTTGGGATGCTGCTGGTTGAGGCCGTAAGGGACGAGGCTGACCCACTTTTTTCGGTTAGGGTCCCCCAAGGGAGGTTCGGGCTCAATCATGGAGAAAAAAGCCTCCGCGTGGTGGGAAGTGGCCAATCAGCGCTCGTTCCCTTCTTAGCTGGTTTATTCCCTGCGGTCAAGCCGTGCTTCTGAAGTCTGCTGTTCCGATGGTTTCGATCAGGGGCGCAGCTATAATTCAGTTGAGATTTGCTTGTGAGCCGCGAAACCTATCTTGCGTTGGCCGGTGCGGTGTTGATGATTCATTTGGTATACATCGCGTGGGTGATTTTCGGAGCAATTTTCACGCGCGGGCGGACGTGGCTTGCGGGCGTGCACATTGCGACGATTGTCTGGGGCATCATCACCGAAACAACTTCCGCACCATGCCCACTTACAATTGCGGAAAACTGGTG
>JASHYE010000464.1 GCA_030043155.1 Candidatus Acidiferrales bacterium
CCTTGTCTACATGGACCTGAAGCCCGGCACGCCCATCACGGACATCACGCTCGATCGCGTTTTCATCGGCTCTTGCACCAATTCGCGTCTCGAAGATCTGCGCCTCGCTGCAAAACTCGTCGCCGGAAAGCACGTCGCAAAATCGTTGAAGCAGGCGCTTGTCGTTCCCGGCTCGCGCCGCGTGAAAGCCCAGGCCGAAGAAGAGGGCCTCGACAAAATTTTCGTCGCTGCTGGATTCGAATGGCGCGATGCGGGATGCAGCATGTGCATCGGCATGAACGATGACGTTCTTCAGCCGCACGAGCGCTGCGCCAGCACTTCCAATCGCAATTTCGAGGGCCGCCAGGGCAAAGACGGCCGCACGCATCTCGTCAGCCCGCTCATGGCCGCCGCCGCAGCCATCGAAGGCCATTTCGTCGACGTTCGCAAATGGCGCAACGGAAACTGAATCACATGGCAAACGTCGTCGCCGCCTGGGTCGCTACGATTGGCGGGTTGATCGCTGCGTTTTTGGCTGTTTCCACATTTCACCAAAACGTGAAGTTGTCTCGCACGAAGTGGATGAAGGAGCTATACGAAAAGTTCTACGAACGAGAGGAGCTGAAGTCAGTCAGGGACCAGCTCGACAGTGGAGATGAGCAAGGAATAGCAAAGCTTGTTATCCAAGAGGCATCATCGTTCACGGATTACCTTAACTTCTTCGAGTTTCTTGCGTATTTGGAAGAATCGGGACAAGTGAAGCGAGAAGATATGCTCGGGATATTTGGGTATTACTTAGAGAACCTCAAATCTTCTCGTTCCGTGCTAGCGTACATCAACGACCCGACGAAGGGATTCGAGAAACTGCAGAACGTCCTGGAAGGAAAGCTGCGATGACGAGCCTCCTCTTTGTTTACGGCACACTCATGAAGGGTCATCATGATGACTGGCAAGAGAAAGTGGGAGCGCATTTTGTCGGGCGCGGCCGAATTACTGGAAAGCTTTATCGTCTCGGGCAATTTCCTGGGGCTGTAAGGTCTGATGCTGGGAGTCACGTTCAAGGAGAAGTTTACCGTCTTTCCAACGTGGCCTCTGCGCTTAAAATTCTGGACAAGTATGAGGAGTTTGAACCTACTCGGCCCGGAAGAAGCTTGTTTGTACGTAAGCAGATAAGCGTCGAGATGGAGGATGGAAGCTCATCCAAAGCGTGGGCCTATTTTTACAATCGCTCTGTGAAAAAATCCGACCTGATACATAGCGGAAATTTCAACCAAAGGGTTTCCGTCAGAAGGTAGAGATGAAGCCTTTCACAAAACATACCGGGTTGGTCGCACCGATGGATCGCGTCAACGTGGACACGGACCAAATGGTGCCGAAGCAATTCCTCAAATTCCTGACGCGTGAAGGCTACGGCCGCGTGCTGTTTTACGACTGGCGCTATTTGCCCGGCGAAAAACCAAATCCCGATTTTGCGCTGAACAAGCCGCGCTACAAAGGCGCTTCGATTTTACTGGCCCGCGCGAATTTCGGCTGCGGCTCCAGCCGCGAACACGCCCCCTGGGCCATCGGGGACTACGGATTTCGCGCCATCATCGCGCCCAGCTACGCTGACATTTTCTACAACAACTGTTTCAAGAATGGAATTTTGCCCGTCACGCTTTCCGATGCCGACATGGATGAGCTTTTTTCGCGTCTCGAAAAAAACGAAGGCTACACGCTCACCGTGGATTTGGAAAATCAGACGGTCAGCGACGGCAAAGGTTTCGAGCGTTCCTTCGAAATCGACCCGTTTCGCAAGAGCTGCCTGCTGAAAGGGTTGGACGACATCGGACTCACGCTCGAACACGAATCCGACATCTCCGCCTACGAAAAAAAAGGCCTGCCAACTCCGCAAATGGTCGACCCCGTCGACATAAAATTCTATTCGCGCGGCAACTGAGCGCACTTTCGCCGCGCGCATTTTCTGAAAAGCTGCGTTCCATTTTTCTTGAAATTACTGTGCGATGGGTGTTTTCAGCAGGCCAAAGTCGATCAGGCCGTTGGCGATGAATTGCACCGCGAGCGCAACAAGCAGCAGGCCCATCAGCCGCATCAGGATGCGAATTCCCGTTTCTCCCATGTAGCGCCGCACTCGTCCCGCGCCGGCCAGCACCAGATACGCCGCAAATGACGTAACGAGTATCGCCGCATATACCACACCGCGCCGCCACGCCGTATGCGATTCGCCAATGAGCACCATCACCGTCGAGATGGCCCCCGGCCCCGCCAGCATGGGCATGCCCAGCGGGATGATGCTCGCGTCTTCCTTCGCGGTGCCTTCTTGCGTTTCTTCGGGAGTCGAGCGCTGCCCGGACTGCTTCGCTTGCAGCATGTCCACGCCGATTTGCAGCAGAATAATTCCGCCGGCGATTTTGAATGCCGGCAGCGTGATGCCAAACAGTTTGAAAATCAAACTGCCGGCAAGCGCAAACGCGCACAAAATAATCGCGCAAGTGAATGTGGCGCGGAGCGCCACGCGCTTACGCTCTGCGACAGATGAATCCGAAGTGACTGCGAGAAAAAGCGGAATCACCGCGAACGGATCGACGAGAAAGAAAATCGACGTCAGCGTGAGCAGCGCGAATTGGAAAACTTCTCTCATCGGTGCATGTGCGAGAAAGCGGCTTGCTGAGGCTCCCGCAAGCCAGCGACTGGACAAAGTAGCATTTTCGTCCGCGCGTGGAAAGCGACGCATTAACGGACGTGAGCTTCTGTGATGCGTTCAGAAAGGCAACGTTCAACGAGAAGAGACTTGCAGCGGGCCCGGATGACTGGGCCTCGGCGACTGAAGAAATTAACCAACAGCAGATCCCTCACCACCATCCCGCAACAGC
>JASHYE010000465.1 GCA_030043155.1 Candidatus Acidiferrales bacterium
CAAAGCAGAAGCGTGAAGATTTCCTTCGCTGTTGCCGAGTGCGCCACAACGAGGCTCATCAAACGCACCAGCTGTGGCACGAAAAATACAAAGGTAAATACAGCCAATCCGATCCACGAATCAGCCACGACTTCGCGGCAGATGTACCGATCGAGAATGCGCATAGAGAGCAAGGGATTCTAGCATGAGCGGCTCAGACCCATTGGAGAGCAGTCGAGCATGAGCCGCGTCCATTTGGTTTTGCTGTGGCACATGCACCAGCCGCAGTATCGGGATCCAGCGACGCGCCGTTATATCCTGCCCTGGACGCGCCTGCATGCGCTCAAGGACTACTGGGGCATGGTGCGCGCGCTCGAAGCGCATCCGCAATTTCATGCCACCTTCAATATCGTCCCCTCTCTTGCGATGCAGATTGAGGAATACGCGAGCGGCGAATTTAATGACCCGTGGTTCGATGCCGCCTTTCGGCCGGCAAACGAATTGTCCCTCGCCGACAAGCACGAGATTTTGCTGCGAGCCTTCCAGGTGAATCACGAGCACCTGATGAGCCGCTGGCCGCGATTCGTGGAGCTTTTTCATTGGTCGCAGCGGCTTGGATCGGACCGCTCTGCGGAGCAATTCAGCATTCACGATTGGCGCGACTTGCAGGTTCTATCGCAGCTCGCGTGGATGGACGAGGAATATCTGGCCCGTGATCCTGTTGTTTCGGCGCTGGCGCGCCACGGCGCGAACTTCTCCGAGCAGGACAAGGAGAATCTTCGCGCCAAGCAGCGGGAACTCTTGCGGCTCGTTCTGCCGGAATATCGCGCTGCCGCAGAGCGCGGGCAGATTGAAATTTCCACTACGCCCTTTTATCACCCCATTTTGCCTCTTCTGTGCGATTCGCAAATCGCCCGCGTCGCCAATCCGCACAGCCCGCCGCTCACGCCTCCTTTCCGATTTGCAGAGGACGCTAAAGAGCAGCTCATTCGTGCGCGCGAGTATCACCGCAAGCTTTTTGGCCGCGATCCGCAGGGCCTTTGGCCTTCGGAAGGCTCTGTTTCCGACGAAACTCTCTCCATCGCCGCCGAGCTTGGTTTTCGCTGGTTCGCCACCGATGAAGGCGTGCTTGGCCGCACGCGGAACATCGGTTTCTGGCGCGACGCTGAAGGCATTCCAGAGAATGCAGGCGAACTCTATCGCCCGTGGAGATTCAGAATCGGCGGCCGCGAGATTCACGGCTTCTTCCGCGACCATTATCTTTCCGATTTGGTCGGCTTCGTTTATTCGCGTATGGGTGCGGCCGAAGCTGCCGAAGATTTTCACCGCCGCCTGCGCATGATCGGCGATCGTACGCCCCACGACAGGCCCGCTACCGTCGCCGTGATTCTCGACGGCGAAAACGCCTGGGAATACTATCTGGGGAGTGGGCGGGAATTCTTGAGCCGTCTTTATGAACGAATCTCACAGGACCCAGAAATTCGGGCTCTAACAGCGAGCGAGGCGATTGCCGAAGCGGGAGAAACAGGCGCCCTCGATGGAATTTTCCCCGCCTCGTGGATCAACGCCAATTTCGATATCTGGATCGGCCATTCGCAGGATATTCGAGCGTGGGAACTGCTGCGGAATGCCCGTGAAGCATTCGCGCAGGCGGAATCTGGCACGGCAGAGGCGCGCCAGTTCGGAAGTCCTGAGCCGGACTTGCCGCGTGCGCGAGAATCGCTCCTTGCTGCCGAAGGCAGCGATTGGTGCTGGTGGTACGGCCCGGAAAATAGCTCTTCCACGGATGCCGAATTCGACGAGCTCTTCCGCAAGCACCTGACAGAGGCGTATTCAGCGCTGGGTCTGCGTCCGCCGCCGGAAGTCAGTCAGCCGATTAAACGCGCATTCGCCGGTACGCAGGTCACTCCGCCGACGGACTGGCTCGATGTGCACGTCGACGGACGCGTGACTTCCTATTTCGAGTGGCTGGGCGCGGGATTTTATTCATCGGACCGCCGCGGCGGCGCGATGTACGGTCAGATACACTTTATCGGCGAAATCTTCTACGGTTTCAACGAGGAGTTTCTGTTTTTGCGCCTCGATCCGCTCCGCGAAAGCTTTTCGCAGCTTCAGGATTGCGAATTTCGTTTGCTGTTTGAGGCGGCGGAGCCGCTCAAAATGGTTTTGCGAATGCACCGAGGAGAGCTGGATTCCATTTCCGTTGAGCGAAACGGCAGGGAAGCGGTGCCGCAAACTGAGGGTTACGTGGCTTCGATTGGAAAGGTCGTTGAGGTTGCAATGGCCCGCCGCATTTTCTCGCTCGCGGGTCAGAATGCTATTCGCCTCTGCGTGTCTCTTTGGCGCGAAGGCTTGGCCCTGGATACCGTTCCGCGCGAAGGCCTTATCGAGTTGCCTCTCGGATCAGATTCCTTCGCGTGGTCAGCCGAGCCGCCGCCGGATGCTCGCCAGCTTACTAGTTCCTCGTAAGTAAATCATTGACAGATTTTCCCGCTCGCGTATAGTTCGCTTGTACCTCTCAACCTCTAAAAAAGAGCAGCCGGTTCCAGTGATTAGGACGATTGTCTCTCGATTGCGGCGCATTTCCCCAGCCTGGCGCGGCCAGTGGCGAGGCCCGCTTCTTTGCGCCGCAATGATCGCCAGCGCAGTGACCGTTTCGACCTTGCCGC
>JASHYE010000466.1 GCA_030043155.1 Candidatus Acidiferrales bacterium
CACGCTTCTGGCGGATGACGAGGATCTAATCCACAAAGCGATCGGCTGGATGCTGCGCGAAGTCGGCAAGCGCGACCTCTCTGCCCTAAAAAGCTTCCTTCGCGTTCACGCGCACAAAATGCCACGAACAGCCCTTCGGTATGCCATCGAAAGATTTTCGCCAGAAGAAAGAGCGTTCTGGTTAGGGGAAAAGGCAAAAAGAGAATTGAGCAGAAGCCTTCGACGATCTTAGGTCTTTGCAGGCAGCTTGCCCTCGCGCAGCATCGGCATGGAGCGCAGCCTCATGCCAGTCGCATCGAAGATTGCGTTTCCGACCGCCGGCGCAAGCCCAACAATGGGCGTTTCGCCTGCCCCGAATGAAGGCTGATCTTTTCGGTCCACCAGCACCACCTCGATCTTCGGCTCATCTTTGAACCGCGGCACTCGGTATTGCGCAAAGTTCGAATTTTATTGATCGTGACACAAGGAGTCAAAATTCAAATTGACCCATTTCAGAGAGATTCTAATGCGGTTGAACCTGCGGATGGCAAGTGTACACGTAAGCTGGTGGCACATTGCGCCACACAATTTTCGAATGAACGGACGTGAAATAGCGATGCAACAAAGGCCGCAGACTGAGCCGATGGAGTCGGCCGTTTTCAAACTGCACGCTGCTTACGTACTGGAATTGCGTGAGCACAGTGTTCGGGCGCAAAAAGGGCCTGAGTCCATCGAAAATTCGCCGGCGTTGCGTCTCGGACATGAGTGCGAGTCCGAGCGAAGATAGGACCACATCTACATGATCGATACGCCGCTTGCGAAGTTCTGTCTCAATGTTCTCAACGTTTTCATTTACGAGAATCAGGCGAGGGTCGTCGAAATGCGCCTTCAGATAATTGAAAAAATGCGGATTGATTTCGAAAACGATCAGCCTTGCATCACTCGCCAATTTCGTGAGTAATGCTCTAGTCATCACGCCCGTGCCCGCGCCCAACTCAACGGCCACTGACGCTTGTGAGACGTGCAGAGGCTCAATCATCGCGGCGGCCAGATGGACAGAACTGGGCGCGACGGCCGCCACCGTGTGGAAGCCTTTGATCGCTTCCGATGCAAAAACCTTCAGGCTCATAACCCGACTCGCTCGGTCATAAGTCTACAACATTTAGATACGAGGTCTCTCGGGCCGAGGTTCCATTATCTCAATCGGTGGCAGATGTGCCTTTCTTAGCTCCTCATCGAGCGCTGGCAACTCCGTCGAGACAATCTCCTGCCATTTCTCTACCGCTGCATCTGCAATTTGCGTGTCCTGCGTGAATGCTGTCGAAGCATCCGCCGACGGCGCCGCATCATCACTTTCAATCACCCGTTCCAATTGCCCCAAAGCGCTCGCAACGTACCGCAGCGTCGTTCGGTCCGTCACCTCAGGGCCCGCGCTCTCTGCTAGCGGATTCGCCGCCTGCGGCCCCAGGATTTTCGACGCTTCGTTTTCAACTGAATCAATCCTTTGCGCGAGATCCTGTCGCGAAGCCACCTTGGGCGCCAGCGCTTCGAGGCTGTGCTCTACGCCTTCTGCCTGCCGTGAAGCCGCATTCACTTCCGCAGTTTTCGCCAGCACCTGCTGTGCAAGATCAAGCTGCTTCTGCAAATCTTCCTGCGAGACTTTGATTCGCGGATCCATTTTCACCGTCAGTGGCTGTTGCAGCGTTTCTCCATCCACTTCGAGCTTGGCAATATATTCGCCTGGCACAACCCACGGTCCGCCGCCGAATCCAAACATCGCAGCCATTCCGCCTCGCCCTCGTCCGCCGCCTGCGCTGGGATAGTGCAAGTCCCAAACGAACCGGTGCATTCCTGGAGCTGCCGAGAGCGCCTCCGGAGGATGCACCCATGACGCCGGAATATCCAACAACTTGGGATCGATAGGCGGAAATCTATCCGCGCTCGAATACCGCCTCACCAGCTTGCCGTCGCTGTCGACAATTTCCAGCGTCACCGGCCCTTGCGGCGCCGATTTCAGGTAATAATCCACAATCGCTCCGTCCGGAGGATTTTCACCCGCCGCAACTTCCCCAGGCAGCGGCGTTCCCTCATCCGATCCGGGACGCACCCGCCACGCTGTCTCCGGCTTGAAAAGAAACGCTCGCGAATTCGCAACTTCTTCCGTCGCTTGTCGCAACGGCGTGACATCATCCAGAATCCAAAACGCTCTTCCGTGCGTTGCCACCACAAGATCCGCGTCGTGCACTTTAATATCGCGGATCGGGACCGTCGGCATATTCAATTGCAGCGGCTGCCACTGTGCTCCATCATTGAATGAAACGAACATCCCCGTTTCTGTTCCCGCATAGAGCAGCCCACGCCGCACCGGGTCTTCGCGAATCACGTTCACATAGCTGCTGCCCGGAATGCCCGTCACAATCGCTTGCCAGCTCTTCCCGGCGTCCCGCGTCACGTAAATGTACGGTTTCAGGTCATCCAGCCGGTGCCGGTCAATCGCCGCAAACGCCACATTTGCGTCGTAATGTGACGCCTCGATGAACGTGACTTTACTCCACGGCGTCAGTGCCCTGGGAGTAACGTCCTGCCAATTCTGGCCACCATCATTCGTCACTTGAATATTTCCGTCATCCGTTCCAATCCAAATCAGATCCTTATTTAGCGGCGAAGGTGCAATTGTGTAAATCAATCCGCGCCGTCCGCCGCCGTCAATATCGTTCGCTGTAGTTGAATCCAAATTCGGCGGCGTTCCCGGATCCGGTCGCGTCAAATCCGGACTGATGATCTGCCAGCTGTCCCCTCCATCCATCGTTTTGAAAAGGACCTGCGTGCCAAAATAAAGCGCATGCGGGTCCGCCGGCGAAAATACCAGCGGCTGCGTCCACGTATGCCGGTAATCTCCCGGATGCGCCAGCGACGGCGTTACGTCCTGCTCTTCTCCCGTAAAAATGTTGTATCGGCTCACCGTTCCGCCAAACAAAATCCCCGGATGCAGAGGGTCCGCGGCAATGTACCCATTTTCTCCACCCACAGTAATCGGCAGCCAGTCACGCGCCGTGATTCCGCGATGCCGGCTGCGGCTCGTCGTTCCTGCTGCGCCGCTGTCCTGCTGCGCTCCATAAACCCAGTACGGAAACCGGTTGTCCGTCTCCACGTGATAAAACTGCCCGATCGGCTGGTTGTACCATGAGCTCCATGTCTTCGCGCCATCCACGCTGATAATCACACCTTGATCCACCCCCAAAATCATCCGGTTCGGATCGTCCGGCTCAATCCACAGCGTGTGGTAGTCGTCCCCTCCCGGCGCACCCTTGATCGCCGTGAAACTCGCGCCTCCATCGGTCGAACGGTACGTCGAAGTATTCATCACGTACACGATATCCTCGTTCTTAGGATCTATCGTAATGCCGCCGAAATACCATCCGCGTCCCCAGATGCGCGATTCGTTGTCATCCAGCCGCCACGTTTTTCCTGCGTCATCCGAGCGGTAAACTCCACCCTGCTTCGCGTCGACAAGGGCATACACGCGATTCGCATCCGTTGGCGCCACTGCGATTCCAATCCTCCCAAGCCCTTCCGTTGGCAATCCATTCGTCAGTTGCGTCCAGTTGTCTCCTCCGTCCGTCGACTTATAAAGCCCGCTTCCTGGCCCGTTCGATGGCGGATAGACATTCCACGGGGGCCGCCGCGTCCGCCACAGCGCCGCATAAATCGTGTTGGGGTCTTGAGGATCGAACGCGATATCAATCGCGCCCGTATTCTCGTCCTTGTACAAAACCTTCTTCCACGTCGCTCCTCCATCCGTAGAACGAAAAACGCCCCGCTCCGCGTTCGGTCCATACGAATGCCCCAGCGCCGCCACGAAAACTCGATTCGCATCGTGCGGGTCAACCAGAATCCACCCAATCTGCCGCGTATCTTC
>JASHYE010000467.1 GCA_030043155.1 Candidatus Acidiferrales bacterium
AAAAAATCCCCGTGGATGGCACAGTGCTCGACGGAAGCAGCTCCGTCGATGAATCCATGTTCACCGGCGAGCCGATTCCCATGGAAAAAATCGTTGGAAGCAGCGTCACGGGCGGCACCGTGAACACAACCGGCACGCTGATAATGCGCGCTGAACGCATTGGCAAAGAAACGCTTCTCGCCCAAATCGTGCAAATGGTCAGCGATGCACAGCGCAGCCGCGCGCCGATTCAGCGGCTTGCGGATAAAGTCTCCTCCTATTTCGTGCCAGCGGTAATTCTTGTTGCCGTCGTCACGTTCATCTGCTGGGCCTCATTCGGACCTTCACCGCGGCTCGCTCACGCGATCCTCAATGCGGTCGCGGTGCTCATCATTGCGTGTCCCTGCGCGCTTGGACTTGCAACACCCATGGCCATCATGGTCGGCACAGGACGCGGTACCAGCGCCGGCGTCCTGATCAAAAATGCCGAAGCGCTCGAAACTCTCGAGAGCATTGACACGCTCGTCTTCGACAAAACAGGCACACTCACGGAAGGCAAGCCCAGCGTCGCCGCCATTGAACCTGCGAACGGATGGAAGGACATTGACGTTTTGCGATTTGCCGCAGCAGTCGAACAGCCGAGCGAACATCCTTTGGCAGCCGCGATTCTTGCGGAAGCCAAACGACAGAGTGTGCGCGTCGAAAGCGCCGCTGAGTTCAAATCATTTCCCGGCAAAGGAATTACGGGCCGTGTAGATGGCCACGTGGTGGCTTTGGGAAACCCGGCGCTCTTCCGCGAGATCGGAATTGCACCTCAGAATCGCAATGCGAGTCCCGAGCGCGACAGTCAAACCATTGTCTGCGTCGCAGTGGATGGCAAACTGGCGGGAAGCATCGCCATCTCTGACCCTTTGAAACCGTCCACGCCTGAAGCGATCGCCGACCTGAAAAAACAAGGCTTGCGCTTGGTAATTTTAACTGGCGACAGCCGCGCGACGGCAGAGACCATTGCTCGCAAACTCGGAATCGACGAAGTAATCGCCGAAGTGCTCCCCGCTGAAAAAGCCGAAGCAGTAAAGAAATTGAAATTGCAGGGCAGGCGAGTCGCTATGGCTGGCGATGGCATCAACGACGCTCCAGCGCTCGCTGCCGCCGACGTTGGAATCGCCATGGGAGCGGGAACAGACGTGGCCATCGAGTCTGCGGGAATCACCCTCGTTAAAGGCGACCTTCGCGGCATCGTGCGCGCCCGCCGGCTGAGCCGGAAGACCATGCGCAATATCCGCCAGAACTTGTTCTTTGCCTTCGCCTATAACACCATCGGCATACCGATTGCCGCCGGAATCCTCTATCCATTCTTCGGACTGCTGCTCAGCCCCATTATCGCCAGCGCTGCTATGACCTTCAGCTCCGTTTCCGTAATTACAAACGCGCTCCGCCTCCGCCGCGCAGCAATTTAGAAAATCTGCATGCGCATGCTCTTCAAGTATAGGAATACGTTTCCTCTGCTATAATCCCCGCATGACATTCATGAGCATGACTTACGAGCTACAAGCCCCGCTGCGGCAGGAACAATTGCGGACGCTCGCATTTTTCGCCAATACTTATGGCCTCCAGAAATTTCGCCTCGATGAAGAGAAGAATTGGCTTCAGTTCGAATACGACGCTTCGCGCCTGAAAGAAACGGAAGTCGAACACGTCCTGCGAATGGCGAATATTCCCGTCGTCGGCCGTGTCAACACCAATTAATTTTTGAATTTTGTGAAAGAAAAAAAGAAGGGCTGCCGCTTGGGTTCGGCAGCCCCGAAAGCCGCGTTCCGTGACCCGGCCTAGGCGAGACCGAGTCATTGGGGTCATCCATCCTAGCTTCCCTCTCAGAGGCAGGTGGGAAAAAACGCTCCTCATCGCTCCGTGACCGAGCCCCTTCCTCCTCTGCCACAGTGCCATGAGTCACGCTTGGAACGCGACCCGTCCTTACCGATTGCAACAGCTTTGCCAAATCGCGCAGCCCGCTAAACCATTGAAACGGCTCATGTTCACTCGTTGTGTTTTATTGTGTGACTGCCCCCGCTTATCCGTTTCGGGAATCTGAGTCCCGCTTTAGCTCCCCAATTTGGAATAGCATCTCTTGCTCCTTGGAATCCAATTGCCGCCTTTGCCTTGTACTCATTACAGAAGCGCTTCATAATTGTGTTTCTAGGGGGAAATATCTAAGCATGTCGTCGCGCCAAACCACTTCCACGATTCTTGCCGTAGCCGCAGTCATTCTGATCGCATGCCTTTTTTTCGTGTACCACGCGGCCCGCGCAAAGACCCTTGCGGATGTCCCATCTGCGAATAAAGCTCTTCAGAATTCGCAATCTGACCCGGCCCAACAGTCTCAACCACAAGACGGCTCCGCGCCCGTTGTTCTCAAGTTTGCGCAGGACCCCGATGTTGTCCCTCCCTTCATGCAGCACGACCTTTCCGGCGGCGTGGTTTCGACGGCGGCGCTGAAGGGCAAAGTCGTGATTCTGAACTTCTGGGCCACTTGGTGCGGCCCCTGCCGCGAGGAAATCCCCGAAATGATAGCGCTACAATCGCGCTACAAGGATGATCTTCAAGTCATCGGCATTTCCGAAGACGACGGACCGCCAGAACAGGTGGCGAAATTCGCTCAGAAAGCAGGCCTCAATTATCCGGTAATTATGTCCAATGATGCCCTGGAAAAAGAATATGGCGGCATTGCCGCGCTGCCCACTTCTTTTCTCGTGAACAAGGATGGCCGTGTAGTTCAAAAAGATGTCGGCGTTTATCCGCTCGATTACTACGACCTGCAGGTACGCGCGCTGCTCGGCCTGCTTGTGAACGCGAAGATTGAAACCTTCAAAGATGAAGGCCAGATTTTCCTCAAGAATGCTGACCGCGCATCGCAACTCCCCGGCGTGAGCTTTGCAGGCTTAACGGAGGCGCAGAAGAAGCTTGCTTTGCATCGCATGAATGCGCAGATGTGCACATGCGGATGCCAGCTCACTCTGGCGGAATGCCGCATCAACGACACCACCTGTCCCGTAAGCGCCTCCATCGCAAAAAAGATCGTCAATGGCTTTCTTCATTCCGCTCCGCAGAGCACTTCCGGCGTTAAATCAGGCGCAGCGCGTTAATTAACAACGCGCCACGTGAAAATCTCTGCCGCATTCTAAAAACAAAAGCGGCGCACGATTCTTCGTCATGCGCCGCTCTTAGCAAACAAATGAAATGAACCCGGACCTGCGTTTAGTGATGGTTCGCGTAGTCGATAGCCTTGTGCAACTCATCCAGGGCCTTGCTGATATGGCCCATGGCTGCCGTACGATGTCCGCCGAAATCGTGCGCGGCGTGGTTCAGATGGTCCTGCGCCTGGTTCAGCAGCCGAATTGCATCATCGATTTCCGGGTGAGGTGGTGGAACCGGCGCCGGAGAGGTAACGGCCGCAGCCTTCACGGCCGTTGGGCCGGGCTCAGCGGAAGTTGCTGCCGGATATGAAAGCGCCACGGCAAAGGCAAGCAGCGCTAAAACCGTACTGATTCTCGTTACAATCTTCATCGGTGCATTCTCCTGTCTGAAGTGGATTTAACCATCGGGGCCGAGCCACATCCATTGTACGCCGCGAATCTTACTCTATAGAGCTGTGTGACCGCATCCAGTTACGACTCCATGCGAACAAAAAGTCACCAACTCGCAGGACGTATGTGTTGGAAGTATCGGTACGTTTGGAAAATTTGTTTCAGGTAGTGTTTGACTGGCTGAACGCGCCATTCTATCCTTGAACGTTCGCGCTCATGTTGGCAAGGCGCACTGTCTGAGGGTAAATTGATACATCTGCTATACGCTGTTATCACTGTTGTTGTCGTTGTCCAGCTTTCAGCATTTTCCACCAGCATTTATCTGCATCGCACTTTGGCTCACCGTGGAGTTTATCTGCATCCCGCCGTGGCGTTCCCGATGCGCGTGCAGCTCTGGCTCTGGACCGGAATTAACACCAAGGAATGGGTTGCTGTCCATCGCAAGCATCACCGTCACACCGATGTCGAAGGAGATCCGCATAGCCCCGTACTCGAAGGTCTGTGGCGCATACTTCTTGGGAACGTCTATTACTACAATCGCGAGGCGAAAAACCAGGAGACGCTGGCGACATTCGCGCCGGATATTGGTAACGATTGGTTTGACCGTCACCTCTTTGGCTTCGGCCTCGTTGGCGTTCTGGTCGGCATCGGCATTTTCATGCTGCTTTTGGGCCCGCTCTGGGGACTCGCGGCTTTCTTCGTACAGGCTGGCCTTTACATTTTCCTGAACGCCGTGATCAACGGCGCGAATCATGCCCTCGGGAAGCAGAATTTCGACAACACCGCTACAAATCTCCGCTTTGTCGCGCTGCTCACTGCCGGCGAAGGCTGGCACAACAATCATCATGCCTATCCCACTTCTGCGCGCTTCAGCATTCATCGCGGTGAATTTGATCCATCGTGGCCCGTGCTCAAGCTCCTGACGTGGATGCACCTCGCGCGCCCTTTGAAGCTCGCGCCGAAAATGGAGTAGTATCCTCCTGCTATGGCAGGTTGGAATCCTGGCGAATACCTGAAGTTTCACGACGAGCGCGCTCAGCC
>JASHYE010000468.1 GCA_030043155.1 Candidatus Acidiferrales bacterium
ATTTCTGTTCGGCCACGCCGATAATCGTGAACGCCACGTTGTTCAGCTCGATCGTGCGTCCGATCGCGTCGCGCGAGCCTCCAAACGCGCTCTGCCAATAGCCATAATTCAGCACAGCCACCGGCGCTGCGCTCTTCAGATCGTCGCTGGGCTCAATCAGCCGCCCCGCCGCCGACTTCACTCCCATAGTGCGGAAAAAATCACCGGACACGGCCTGCCCGTTAATCACGGTCGCTGGACCGTTGCCCGTCAAATCCAACTGCCCTTCGCCGGCAAACGCCGCAATTCCCGAAAACGCGCTCGCCTGCTCGAACCTCTGGAACATCGGCTCGGAAAATTCGCAGCCCGAAGGGTTCTCGCTGCCCAGCAGCCCCATCTGCATGGGGCAATCGCCCGAAGTCATGTAGCCATGAATGTCCGGCGAGTGTCGCGCCGTCCATTTCAGCATCATCAGTTGTGAAGGATTTTCCACCGGCAGCGAACGCAGCATCACCGCATCGATCAAGCTGAAAATCGCGGTGTTCGCGCCAATGCCAAGCGCCAGCGTCAGAATCGCTATCGCCGCAAATCCCGGCGACTTCCCGAGCATCCGCATTCCGTATCGAATGTCTTGCAGGAGTTTGTTCATGGCATGCCCTCCAGCGATTCGCGAACGCGCGAACGCAGCTATGCTACGTTTTCAGACGCGCGAGGACAAGTTAGGAAAGCAAAATGGAAGGTAAATGAGGAAAATAAGGAACTCGCCAGCTCGACAACGCGCGCTGCGTATTTGGCCTGCCAGCGCGGTCGCTCGCTCACTTCAATCCGTCGTTGTCATTCTAAGAGCGCGTTCTGCCCGAAGAATCTCGCCTCGACGCCTTTCGCGCTTGTCTGGTGACCCCTGTCCGCTGACCACTTCTTTTCACTCGTACCGCAGCGCCATCATCGGATCCACGCGCGTCGCGCGCCGCGCGGGAATGTAGCAGGCAGCCAGCGCCACCAGCACCAGCAGTATCCCCACGCCGACCATCGTCGCCGGATCGTCCGTGTGGACGCCATAAAGCAGCGACGCCAAATACCGCGTCACGCCCAGTGCCACGCCAATTCCCACCGCTGCGCCCACAATCGCCAGCGCGATTCCCTGCCCCACCACCATTCGCAGCACATTTCGCCGCTGTGCGCCAAGCGCCATGCGAATCCCAATTTCGCGCGTGCGCCGCGACACTTCATACGCGAGCAGCCCATACAATCCAATGCACGCCAGCACCAGCGCCAGCACGCCGAAGATGCTCGACATCAGGGCCACAAGGCGCTCCTGCCAGAGCAGCTGATCGATTTGCTCAGTTTGCGTCCGAAAGTCAAAGGCTTCCAAATCGGCATTGACCTTCTTCACCGTATTGCGCGCAAGAGAAATCAGCGCCGTGGGGTTCGCCGCTGTTCGCACTTCAAAGCTCCCCTTGCCGGTAACAACGGGTACACAAATCTCTGGGTGAATTGTTCGCCGCAAATCGGAATATCTGGTATCGCCGATGACGCCCACAACCTGGAAGTCTGCCGCTTCCGTTCCCCCCTTTCCTCCGCCCTTCGCAAAGTCATTTCCGCGCGGATTGATGAGTGCGCCAATCGGGTCGCGGCCTGCAAGGTATTCGTGCACAAATTCGCGATTAACAAGCACCGGGGCGGGAGCTACATCTGTGGCGGGTTGATCGCTGGGAGCGACCCGCGTTCCAGTAGCGTTTGCCTGTTCCGTCTGCACAAAATCCGCGGGCGTAAACGAACGGCCCTGCAGCAAAGGAATTTTCATGGTCTGCAAGAAGTTTGGCCCCACAGCGAGCATGTCCGTATACACACTATCCGGCCGCCCGATCAGAGTGACATTGCTGCCCCATATGCTGCCGCTCACAAGAGCTTCGGAAGAGTAGCTGACCGAAACGACGCCAGGCATCGCGGCGAGTCGTTCAGCCAAATCGCTATAGAGGCTCTGAACCTGCGCTTGTTTGTATCCCAACAGCGTTGGATCCACCGTAAAGAGCAGGAGGTTGCGCGTGTCGAAGCCTGTATTCATATTGCGCAGATTTTCGAGCGTTCGCACCAGTAAACCAGCGCCGATCACTACAACCACCGACAACGCTACCTGTGCAACCACTAGCAGGCCGCCAAGACTCATCTTGCGCGTTCGTCCTGCCGCGCTTGCTATGGTGTCCTTGAGCGACGGCGTCAAATCGATGCGCGTGCTGCGAAATGCGGGAGCGAGTCCAAAGAAAATTCCGGTCAACACTGACGCGCCCAGCACAAATAGAAGCACGCGCCAATCCGGTGTAATGGTAAACGGAAACCCGCGGCTCGAAGCCGAGGCGAGAAACGCGATAATGACTCGAACGCACCAGTAGGCAAAGAGAATTCCCAGTAGACCGCCAACGACCGAGAGCATCACGCTCTCCGTTAAAAGCTGGCGCCAAATTCGCCCGCGTCCTGCCCCCAAAGCCAGCCTCACTGCCATCTCGCGCTGACGGGACGCGCCACGCGCGAGCAGCAAGCCTGCAACGTTGGCACAGGCAATCAGCAAAATCAGGCCGACGGCAATCATCAGGACGTAAAGTTGCTGCGAATAGCTGCCCCGGCTACCAGTGAGGCCATCCTGCGCGCGCAGCAACACAATATGCGGGTT
>JASHYE010000469.1 GCA_030043155.1 Candidatus Acidiferrales bacterium
GCTTTCTGCGGCTCACGCAGATGCCCCTCGGCTACGACCCGGCCAACGTCATGCAGATCGGTATCTCGCTGCACACCTATGACCCGACGGAGTGGAGCCGCCTTCAGTCACGGGATGCGCGCGTCGCGGATATCGAGCAGATCCGGCAGAAGATCGCATCCGTTCCCCGTGTCTCCACGGTAGCGGTGGGCATCGGCGCCACGCCGCCCGATGCTGATGTTCAGAGCTCGTTCATCATCGACGGAAGTGGCGATGGCGAGCAGCCGCAAGCACGCGTGATGCGGGTGGGCCAGCGCTATTTCGCTGCGCTTCGCATCCCGCTGCTGCAGGGCCGCGTGTGGAATGCGGATGAAAACAGCCGCGGAGACTTCGTCGCCGTCGTCAATCATGCATTCGCGACGCGCTATCTCTCCTCCGCTGCTGTGGGGCGGCAACTGCGCATTCCCGGACTGACGGCTCGTATGCGCTACGAGGCGGTCTCTGCGCAAAGCACCGCCTGGCGCCAGATCATCGGCGTCGTCGGCGATGTGCGCAACGACGGCGTGGATCAGCCGGTGGTCCCTGCCATTTACATTCCGTACACCGCTGCGATGCAGGACCGGGTGCAGTTCCTCGTCCGCACCGAGGGAGATCCGCTCGCCTCCCTGCACTCCATCCGCGCCGCGATTGCATCGGTCGCGTCGGACCAGCAGATCTCCAACCGCGGCGGCTTCAACGGCACCTTTACCCTCAACGAAGCTATCGAGAGCGACGCGCAGTACAGCCGCCAGCGGCTCTTCTCTATATTGTTTGGCGTCTTCTCGGCCATGGCGCTGGGGCTTGCGCTGGTGGGCATCTTCAGCCTCGTCGCGTACAGCGTGGCGCAGCGCACTACGGAGTTTGGCATCCGCCTGGCGCTGGGCGCGCCGCGCACGCACATCCTGTGGCTCGCCGCGCGCATCGCGATCGTGAGTGCGGCTGCAGGCATCGCGATCGGTCTTGCCCTGGACAGCTTTCTCGGCATTATCCTCGCCCACTGGATGCAAAGCACCTTTGCCACAGGCAGTCTGTTCGCAGCCGCCGCGCTTCTCGCTCTCAGCGCACTCCTCGCCTGCTATATCCCCGCCCGCCACGCCATGAAGGTCGATCCCATGGTCGCTTTGCGCTACGAGTAACTCGCAGTTTGTTCTGTCCTGCTCCTAGCCGTCCGCGTCGTTGTCGAGGCACCATCGCAGAGAATGTCTCTCGTTGGCAAACCGCGTAGTATACCCGCGCCGCCGTACATCCGGCACAAATCCTTCGCGAAAAATGTCAATTCTGATTTGCTTTCCAACGTCCACTCTCTAACGTCTAACCTCCAGTTTTTGCGGTATGATTCGCCGCACAGTTGCGCGCCGTTTTTCCGCCGTGGCGCAGCCGAACACGATTGGAGCCGCACCAATGAAAACGCAAATCTCGCGCGCCTACATTTTCTTCCTCGCATTTCTCGCGGCAATTTTTCTGCTGCCCGCGGTCGCAGCCGCCCAATCCGATTCCACTCCGCCCTCCGTCCCAACCATCCAGCAGGCAATGGAAATGAAATCCGCTTCCAGCCCGCAAATTTCTCCCGACGGCCGCTTCGTCGCCTACCAAATCACCCACACCGACTGGGACGAAAACGCCTTCGTGCGCCAAATCTGGATCGCCGTTCCCGCCACGGGCCAAACGTATCCGCTCACGCGTGGCAAAAAATCCAGCACCGACGCCACGTGGTCCCCCGACTCGAAATGGCTCGCGTTTCTTTCTTCGCGCGACTCCGATCTGCCCGACGCGAAAAAAGATACGTCGCAAATTTATTTGATTTCACCGGATGGCGGCGAAGCGCGCCAAATCACCAACGTCGAAACGGGCGTCGATTCTTTCCAGTGGTCGCCCGACGGCAAGCGCATCGCCTTCACTTCGCCCGACCCTGAATCCGACGCGCACAAAGCTCGCGTGAAAAAATACGGCGACTACCACATCATCGACGCCGACTACACCATGTCGCATCTTTGGCTCATCGACGTGCCCGCGCCCGACAATTCCGAACTACCCAAGCCCGCGCGCCTCACCTCCGGCCAGGATTTCACCGTGCACAACTTCCGCTGGTCGCCCGATGGAACGCGCATCGCATTCGACGCCACCAAAGATCCGCCGCTCGCCGACATGGGTACCGCGAACATTTACATCCTCACCGTCGCCGACAAATCTCTGAAAAAACTCACCAACGCGCCCGGCCCCAACGAAAATCCCGTTTGGTCGCCCGACGGAACGCAAATCGCTTTCAACACTCACAACAGCGATGCCGATTTCTTTTACACGAACACCGTCATTGATGTTGTCGGCGTCGACGGCGGCACGCCGAAAAATCTCACCTCACATTTCGATGAAGACGCCAGCCCGCTGGAATGGGCGCCGCAAGGAATTTATTTCGAAGCGCAGCAGCGCACCTACGCCCATCTTTTCCGCATCGATCCCGCAAGCGGTTCCATCACGCGCGTCACGTCGCCGGACAAAATCGACGCTGGCCAGTTTTCCTTCACGCACGATTACGGCACTATCGCGTTCATGCAAGCCGCCGACAACGAGTTCCCTGAAGTCTACGTTTCCAG
>JASHYE010000470.1 GCA_030043155.1 Candidatus Acidiferrales bacterium
GAGCGGCGCTCTCTCGGGAGCCACAATCGTCGGTTCCGCCACATCGTCGCTGAACATAGAAAACGTGCCGTCGTACGCGACCGGCGGCGTGTTCTATGTGGTGGTAACCAGCACGAGCGACGGGAGCACACAGATCCCGGGCACCAATCCCCTCACCAGCAATAACGCCGGACTCTTTGTCGGCGCTCTGGGCTCGGTGGGCAATCCAACTTCGGGGAGTGGTCTGTGCAACAACGGGGGAACGAACTGGGTGCTGAATGGAACAAATCCCGGCACAACGAACGGCGACGTTCCTTACCAGAACACGAGCGCGTGCACTATCGAGCTGACCAACGACGCCGGAGACGAGCATGCTGCGGTCTACTGGCCCACTCTCATCTCGACGGCTAATTTCACAGTTAGCTTTACGGTTACCATCAGCGCCGGCACTGATCCCGCCGACGGTTTCACCATGGTTTTGGCTGACCCAACGCAGGGAGCCACCACTACGTCTATCGGCACCTCGGGGGAGGGCCTGGGCGCAAATGGCATCCCTGGCCTTGTGGTGGGCTTTGACACCTACCAGAACGGCAACCTCTCGACGGATCCCACTTGCACATACACACATGAGGCGGATGATCCAGACGATGCCTGTGACCCCATAGCAGTCCCGTATATGGCCGTCGGTCCGGGCGCAGAGCTTCTCTGGGAAAACCCCTGGTACTTCGTCAACGGCAACCTCGACACGCAGAGCAGCACGGACTATCCGATCGAGACTTACGCAAACTCAACCCACAACTATGTAGTCAGCGTCGTGAACGGCGTGATGACGGTGACCATGGACGGTTACGAGCTGTTTACCGGACAGGTCAGTCTGCCGCCGGTCGCGTATCTCGGCTTTACCGCTTCAACAGGCGGAGCGGAGGAATCGGTAACTTTCTCGAATCTGACCGCCACGGTCAGCGCGCCGTAGGAAATGCCGAAGACGCTTAGACAGTTTTGCAGATGCTCCACGTTTGAGGAGAGGACCAAACATGCGGACCATTTTAGTGCTTGCATTGTTGTTGTTCGGCGTTCCACTTTCCGCCGTGGCTCAATCCGAATATTTCGCCCCAACGATCAAGCCCGACGTTGCGGCAATTTACCAATTCATGCGCAGCAACACGCAGCCCGGCGAGTGCGGCTGCTTCATTCTTCATGGCGCGGGCCTCTCCGCTTCGTGGGCATTTCGTCCGAATCTGGCGGCCGTTGTTGAGGGAGACGCCGATTTTGCGAGCAACGGTCCTGGCACCGGCAATTCGATAACGCTCGCGAGCGGTGTTGCGGGCGTACGATACACGCTTCCTCTGCAGCTGCCGGGCAGGCGCGCGCCGCAATTCTTCGCCGAGGTGATGGCCGGAGGCGGTCACGCCGGAGGCGAAATTGCCGGCGCGGGCGACGGGAGGTTCGCGTTTGTCGGTCGTGGCGGAGGAGGCTTTGACGAACTGCTCACAGAGCGGTTTGCGTTGCGATTTGAGGCCGACTACGCGCCGACAACCTTCGCCAACTCAGTGAACAGCCACCAGAACAACCTTCTTATCGCCGTCGGATTTGTCTTCCACTGGTCCCGCTCTCGATGAATCCAAACGGTCACAGGGAGGCTTTCATCGGTAGGTTTTCTCCCAGCTCCATGTACGTCAATCGGCACAGCTGTACCGGTTGCGATGTTTTCCATTGCCTCGCGCTGGTTTTCCGGGATCACGTGCGCATACACGTGTAGCGTTTTTTTGATATGCGCACGCCGCATCTGCAATCGGGCTACATCGACGGCTAGCGTGTCATTGGGCGCGCGCGGGAATTCATCCGCTCGCAGCCCAATTCGAGAGAATTTAGTTCCTTTGCCGCTTATTTTTGCTGAAGCTCGTTCAGCGCCGCCAGCACTTCCTCGCTGTGCTTGCTGGGGTCGACCTTCATATACTCCCTTGCGATGACGCCATCAGGCCGAATCAAGAAAGTATGGCGCGCGGAGTACGTCGCACCTGCAAAACTCATCACCGATCCGTACGTCGTCGACACCTCGTCCTTCGTGTCCGCGAGCAGCTTGAAGTTCAGCCCTTCCTTTGTGCAGAAGGCCTTATGCGAATCCGCGTCTTGCACACTCACTCCGAGGATCACCGCGTTCTTCGCAGTGTATTGCGCGAGGTCGCGCTGGAAATTATGTGCTTCCATGGTGCAGCCACTGGTGAAATCCTTCGGGTAGAAATACAGCACCACCCATTTCCCACGGAACGTGTTCAAGCTCACAGGCGCGCCGTCCTGCGAAGTCAGCGTGAAATTCGGAGCCACAGTCCCCACGGCGGGAGGAGCATCCGCTCCTCGCGACACTCCGTAACCTGCAAGAATCAAGATCAGGGCCACTGCAAACAGGAGGTATGACGAGTTCCTCTTGGTGTGCATTTCCGGCATCAACATTCTCTCTCTCCTTGGCCGCTCTCGCGCAGCACCGGTATGATACCCCGAAAGGGTGCGCTTCGCGCAAACATCGGGGAAAGCCCTAACGCAAGCTTGGCTCTCGTTTGGTCACAAAACCGTCAGCTGCGCTGCGATCCGGTCTTCGGCCAGGGGCTTTCCTTCTCCCTGCGCGCGGCGCGAGTGCTTCGCGACGAACTCACGAACAATTCCGATTGGCAGGTTGCAGGGAACCGCAACGCGGAACAGTATCAGCGGGCTTTTCGTTCATGCCACGTGGTGGAGGCATGGTTTCGCACTCTCCTTCAGGATCCCTCGCCGAAATCAGCCGAGTTAAGAGCGAGAGCCAATGCCAAAAATTGCCGAGGATCCCACTCGCGTTCCCGATCACATTTTCAGCGGTCCCGACTTGCCTGCGGACGAACACGTGCGTGCGCGATTTTTCGGCGAGTGCTGATTCCACCCGTTGAGCAGGCTACATTTTTTCCGGCGCTTCGATTCCCAGCAGCCGGAGCGCTTCCACCAGTTGTCGTTCTACCACCGCAGTGAGCAGCAATAGAAAATTTCGGCGCTGTACATTCTCTTCAGAGAGAATGTGATGCCTGTGATAAAAAACGTTGAATGCCTGCGCCAGTTCGAACGCATACTTCGCCACGAAAGCCGGCTCTTGCGCGTTGATCGCGGCCTCGACTCGCGCGTCCAGCGAACCTGCAAGCAGCAATAGTTCCCACAGGTCATTTCCTTCGGGCGCCTTTAGAAATTCCGCCGCCTTTTCGTCAACGCAACTCGCAATGCCTTCCAACGAAAACGAGGCTTCCTGCTCCTGCATTTTTCGAAAAATATTTCGCGCCCGCACCACCGCATACTGAGCGTACGGCCCTGTTTCTCCCTCGAAGCTCAGCGCGTCCTTGAAATCGAAGGCAATAATTGTCGAACGCGTGTATCGCAGCAAAAAGTAGCGCAGTGCGCCTATGGCAATCGCATGCGCAATGATTGCTCGCTCGGACTCCGAGAAATCTCTGTGCCGCACATCCACTTCGGCCAGCGCATGTTTTTCCATTTCGTCCAGCAGATCGTCGGCTTTCACGCCCTGGCCTTTGCGCCCGCTCATTTCGATGTATGGCCGCTTGGCATCTTCGCTCGTAACCGTATAGCCCAGTTCCGCCGCGCATCGCGGCGTCAGACCGACCACGTCGTAAGAAATATGCACGAGATGCTTTGCCTGTTCTTCAAATCCGAGTGCGCGCAGACCTTCGCGGACCACTTGCTGCGGATATTTCTGCCGCGAGTCAATCACGTTGAAAACTTCCTGCGCATTTCCGAAATGCGGCACGCCATCGCTGCCGTCGCTGTGGCCACCCATCGTCGTGGTCCACGCCTCATGCCCGTCAGGATGCTTATGAAACGGTGCATAGCGAAAATCGCGGTGCAACAAACCGAATTTCCAGAGGTGATAGGCGATGTCTTTACCGACGTACGTGACCGTGCCATTCGAGCGCACAATGATTTTCGCGTCCGCGAGGCCTTCTTCCGGAGTCTCCGCTTCACTATTTTCCGCATCGCTCAGCGGCATGATCCAGCATCCCGCCTGCTTGCCGCTCGTCGCCATGCGAATCGCGCCGCGCTCTTTCAGCATCTGGAAGGCTGCGTCCCAGAATTTCATTCCCAGCACTTCGCTTTCGCGCGAAAGCAGATCGTAGTCGATGCCCAGCCGGTCCATCGTGCGCAAATGCGTTTGCAGAATTGTTGTCGACACGAAATCAGCCATTTCTGCGGTCGCGCCATGGCCCTCTTCGATTTCTTTCAGCACCTGTGCGCGCAGCTTCAGCCGTTCTTTGTCTTCGGCGAGAAACTGCGTCACCCACACGTACAAATCCCAGCAGTAATAATCGAACCGAGGCTCTTTCTTCGCCGCGAGCGCTCGCACTTGTTCAAGCGTAAGTTTATCG
>JASHYE010000471.1 GCA_030043155.1 Candidatus Acidiferrales bacterium
CCGACACCAGGAGCGTAGCCGAGGAAGAGCTTGAAAGTTGCTTTGGTTTTCGGCTGAGGTGAGGCAACTTCCAGCCAATCCTCCGGTTTTTTTGGCAAAACAGCCTCTCTAAGCAACGTTGAGTTTAATTAGGATAGAATCCAGCGGTTATGGCCTGGTCTTTCAAACAAGTCCTCCGGTTTATCGTGGCTCTCGCCATCGTCGCGGCCATCATCGCACTCTTCCGCCAGGAATTTCCTCATGTGAACCAAACAACTGTGGCGGTCTCTTTGCTGATGGCGATTCTAGCAGTTTCAGCCGTATGGGGAATGGTGATCTCCACACTTATGTCAGTGGCAGCAATGCTCGCGTTTGACTATTTTTTCTTGCCACCCACAGGGACATTGACCATTGTCGACCCGCAGAACTGGATCGCGCTCTTTGCCTTCTTGGCTACGGCGATCGTAGGCAGTCAGCTTTCTGGCAGGATGCGCAGGGAAGCCGACGCAGCCAATCAGCGCAGGCGAGAAATCGAGAAGCTTTACGTCTTCTGTCAAAAGCTGCTCGGCGAAGGAAACGTGATTCAGTTGCTCAACGCGATTCCGAATCACCTCATCGAGGCATTCGACGCCGGAGCTGCGAGCCTGTTCATCGCTGAGAAAAGCAAATTCTACCATTCGGGCCGCGGCCTATCGCAGGTGGACGAAGAAAAGCTGAAGGCTGCCTTCAGGGACGACGAGCCCCTGGTGGATCCTGAGCGCCGGCTCTGCGTCGCTCCCGTGCGTTTAGGCTTGCGACCGATCGGTAGTTTCGGAACCTCCGGCTGCTTGCTTTCGCGCGAAACCTTGGAGGCCGCGGGGACGCTTATCGGAATTTCCATCGAGCGGGCGCGCGCCGTGGAACAATTAAGCAAGACCGAAGCGGACCGCCAGGGCGAACGGCTGAAGTCCGCTTTGCTCGACTCCATCACACACGATTTCCGCACACCACTTACATCCATTAAAGCCTCCGCAACGAGCCTGCTTTCTTCGGATAATCAGGACGCGGAGCGCCGCCATGAGCTTCTATCGGTGATTGACGAGGAATGCGACCGGCTCAACCACCTTGTTGCAGAAGCAACTGAGATTGCCCAGTTGGAGTCGGGCGAAGTGGAGCTGCATTTTGGACCCGTGCCCATTGATCAAATCATCGAGGCGGCTTTGGCTCATTCACGGAAGGCTCTTGGCTCACGAGAGTTGCGCTTGAACATTCCTCCCGGCATCCCACCGGTGAGAGCGGACCTCCGGCTAGTGAAGGAAGTCCTGAACCAGCTGCTCGACAATGCTAATCTGTATTCTCCGAAAGACCACCCTATCACCATCACGGCTGAATCCACTGGAGCTTTTGTGACCATAAGCGTTGCAGACCAGGGCCCAGGTATTGAGGACTTTGAGCAGGCAATGATCTTCGACAAGTTTTATCGAGGGAAGGATCAGCGATACCTTGTGCAAGGCACCGGAATGGGTTTGCCGATTGCCAGAGCCATTGTCCAGGCTCACGGCGGATCCATCGGGGTGACCAGCCAGGTGGGCCACGGTTCCGTTTTTTCTTTCACGCTGCCGGTTGCGACTGCGTTTCCCAACGGATAATGAGCTCCGCCAAAATCCTCGTTGTTGATGATGAACCGCAAGTGCGGCGCGTAATGAAGCTGACGCTTACTGCCAGCGGCTACACGGTTGTTGAGGCGCGCGATGGCGAAGAGGCCCTTCAGGTTTTTCGCACGGAAAAACCCGACGTTGTGCTACTCGACGTCAACATGCCCGTAATGGACGGCATTGCGGCTTGCTGCGAAATCAGAAAAGGATCCTCGGTCCCCATCATTATGCTTACGGTTCGCAGCGCTGAGCGCGACAAGGTGCTTGCCCTTGACGCCGGCGCCGACGACTACGTCGTAAAACCCTTCAGCATGCAGGAATTGCTGGCCCGCATCCGTGCCGCCCTGCGCCGCACAGCGCCTTTAGACAATCTTCCCAACTTCGTTTCGAAGCCCTTGCGCATCGAGTTTGAAACTCGACGCGTGTTTGTGCGCGGACGGGAAGTTCATTTCACTCCCAAGGAGTTTGAGCTGCTGCGCCAGCTTGTGGCGAGTCAGGGCAAGCCACTAACGCACCGGCGTCTGCTGCAAACGGTCTGGGGACCGGACTATGGAGATGAGCCCGAATATCTGCGGGTCGCGATCAATCAGCTTCGAAAGAAAATTGAAAATAATCCAGCGCGTCCCCAATTCATTCTCACTGTACCCTGGGTGGGCTATCGGTTCGAACCGCCCAAAGATGCCCGCTCGCCTGCTGGTGCAGCTGCTGAGTGATTTATCGGGTAAGCTGCGTCGAGATCCAGATTCAGCGAAAGCACGTTGACGCGCGGTTCGCCAAAAATTCCAAATTGTCGGTCCTCGGTGTGCTTTCGCACCAGCGCACGCACTTGCGCTTCGCTGATTCCCCGCTCGCGTGCGACGCGCGGAATTTGAAAATTCGCCGCTGCTGGTGTGATGTCCGGATCCAGGCCCGATGCTGAGTCGGTAACAAGGTCTACCGGAATGGGATCTGCCGGATTTTCAGCGCGCAGCTTCTCAGTATAATTTTTGACCTGGGCAACTAGCTGCTGATTGGTCGGCCCCCAATTGGAGCTGCCGGAAGAAAGCCCGTCATATCCAGTTCCCGCCTGAGATGGCCGCGAGTAAAAATATCCTGCCGACGAAAATCCCTGCCCGATGAGTTTCGAACCGATCACCACGCCATTCTTGCGGATAAGGCTCCCGTCTGCCCTCGCCGGAAAGATCACACGGGCGATCGCGGTAACCACGAAAGGATAAATAATTCCAAACAAGATCGTCGTGACGATCGTCATCCAAAATGCAGTCTTAAGTTCGCGCTTCATGTTCTCTCTATGCCCAATGCAAAACTCGAATCAACATATCGAGCAGCTTGATTCCGATGAATGGCGCAATGATGCCGCCCACGCCGTAAATCAGCAGATTGCGCCGCAGCAGCGCCGCCGCGCCCACCGGACGATACCTCACGCCGCGCAGAGCCAGCGGAATCAGCGCCACGATAATCAGCGCGTTGAAAATCACCGCGGACAAAATGGCGGATTGCGGCGTCCTCAGATGCATTATGTTCAGGATGCCTAATTGTGGAAAAACCCCTGCGAACATCGCCGGAATTATCGCGAAGTACTTGGCAACATCGTTCGCTACTGAAAATGTGGTCAGCGCGCCCCGGGTAATCAGCAGTTGTTTGCCGATTTCGACAATTTCGATGAGTTTTGTGGGATTCGAATCCAGATCCACCATATTCCCGGCTTCTTTGGCTGCTTGCGTTCCTGTATTCATCGCCACGCCAACGTCCGCTTGCGCCAAAGCGGGAGCGTCATTCGTGCCGTCCCCGGTCATCGCCACTAGCCGGCCATTTGCCTGCTCGCGGCGAATGAGCGCCATTTTGTCTTCGGGTTTGGCTTGCGCAAGAAAATCGTCTACGCCGGCCTGGCGCGCAATCGCTGCGGCCGTCAGCGGATTGTCACCCGTAATCATTACAGTCTTTATCCCCATCGCGCGAAGGTGGTCGAAGCGCTCGCGCATACCGCCTTTCACAATGTCAGTCAGCGCAATCACGCCAAGAATGCGGCGGTCCTCCGCCACCAGCAGTGGCGTTCCGCCGGAACTTGCAATCCTCTCAATCTGCTTTTGAACCTCGGGAGAAATGCGGTTTCCATGCTCGGCTGCATAACGCGCAATGGCATCGGGCGCGCCCTTGCGAATCTGCCGTCCGTCGAGATCCACACCGGACATCCGCGTGTGCGCGGAAAACGGAATGAAATCTGTTTCGTGAGCGGAGAGGTCGCGGCCACGTAAGCCATACTTTTCTTTTGCGAGCACAACAATCGAGCGGCCTTCGGCCGTTTCGTCGGCCAACGATGAAAGCTGCGCCGCATCGGCCAATTCCCTTTCGTTCACTCCGGGCGCCGCGATGAATTGCGTGGCCGCGCGATTGCCAAGCGTGATTGTTCCCGTTTTGTCCAGCAGCAGGATGTCCACGTCACCGGATGCTTCCACCGCCCGCCCCGACATGGCGATCACATTCCGCTGAATCAAACGGTCCATTCCAGCAATTCCGATAGCTGACAGCAGCCCGCCGATCGTTGTCGGTATCAAGCACACCAGCAACGCAACCAGCACGAAAATATTCTGCGGGGCATGCGAATAAATTGCGAATGGCTGCAATGTCGCAACTGCCAGAAGGAAAATGATCGTCAGGCCGGCGAGCAAAATGTTCAACGCAATCTCGTTCGGTGTTTTCTGGCGGGAAGCGCCTTCCACGAGGCGAATCATGCGATCCAGAAATGTTTCTCCGGGATTCGCGGTGATACGGATCCTGATTTCATCGGAAATCACCCGCGTCCCGCCGGTGACTGCGGAGCGATCGCCGCCGGATTCACGGATGACCGGCGCGGATTCGCCCGTGATCGCCGATTCGTCTACCGAAGCGATGCCCTCGATGACTTC
>JASHYE010000472.1 GCA_030043155.1 Candidatus Acidiferrales bacterium
GGATCGTCTCCTTCCGTTCCTTGCCTCTCAGCCGGAGCCGCGCCCTATGCCCTCTTGGCTGCGCGCGCGCGGCACGATTGAGATTGGGTCGTTTGCGCTCTCGTCCTTTCAATTCCATAAGCTGCGTGCCGATGCCTTTATTGAAGGCCGGCATTTGCGGTTCACCAACGCTCAAGCCGGCTTCTACGGTGGCTCTCTCTCCGGTTCGATGGATTTGGATCTTGCGCAGACGCCTTCCTATGAAATCGCCGCGCAATTCCAGGACGTAAACCTCGGCCTTCTGGCCGCGCATACCTTTTCGCTTTCCGATCTGTTTGCTGGCGCTGCGTCAGGCACTTTGCATTTAGCGGCGCAGGGCCTCGGACGCGATGCTTTGATTCACTCGCTCTCTTGCCGCGGCAATGCCGAAATGACCGATGCCTCTTACCGCGGGATCGATCTGCAGGATTCGATTCAAGCTTCGTCGCGCCAGCCCGGCGTGACCATTTTCCCGCACGCGGCGGCTGAATTTTCCTGCGCCAATGGCCGCGTGAATTTTTCTCGCCTGCGTTTGCAAAGCCGCAGCGCCGATTTCGACGCCACGGGCTACGTCGATTTCGAGCGCCGCATGGGTTTTGAGATTCTTCCCGTCGCCGGCGACCCGCCACCGGAAACAGGCCTGTCAGCCGACCCGCGCTCGTTCGCCGTTTATCGCCTGTCAGGCTCGCTAAGCGAACCGCAACTCCTTCCGGCTAGCGCTCGCACAACCGTGCGCCCCTAGCGGGCGTCCAACATGCGATGCGTCTCTTTCCAATGTCACCATTAATCGATCCCCTCGCTCTGCGCGGGGCATATTGATGCGTGACTTCCTCCGGTGCGCCGCGATCCCCGGCGTTGTCTTCTCGCGAAAGAAGCTCTATCGCAGCGTTGCATTGGCGGGCTGCATTTTAATCGTAGGAGTCTGCACGCTTTTTGCTGCATCTGTTGCATCGGCGCGGCACACCGCTTCCACCGCGCGCATTCATCTCATCCCTGATTTCACGCCGGGCCAAACTTTTCGCTACGCCGTTCAGATGCGCACCACCACGACGTCCTTTGCCAACGGCCCAATTGTGGATGCCGGAGGCTCCAAAGCATTCACTCAGTCCATCGGAGTTGTCATTCGCCTCGAAGTCCTGAGCGTCTCGAATACGCCCGGCCAGTCGGCCTCGGCGCGCATTCGCGCTACCTATGAAAATGTTGCCGCAACAAGTAATAGCGCTGCCTCTGATCCCGAAGTCGCCGATATGGAGGAGCAGTATCGGAAGCTCGCCGGCCAATCCATTGAATTCACCCTCTTGGCGGATGGCAAAATCACCGAAGTTACCGGTTTGCAGAACGTCGTGTCTGATTCGGATCCATCGCGCGCGGCGACTCTAAGCCAGTGGCTCAACCAACTGACTTTGGGAGCATCGCTGCCTAAGCAGGGCATCGCCATCGGCGATAAATGGTCGTCCGTGCAACCCGTGGAAAATACTCCTCTCGCCGGACTCTCGTGGAAAACAACTGCCTCCTACGTCCGCAACCAGCCATGCTCCGTCACTTCACAAGCATCATCCGCCGCGCGCGTGCCGATCACCCCTGCCGCCACTCCAGAGCAGTGCGCGGTCATCATGACTCATTCCGAAATCGTCGGCGGACGCGGCTCGAAAGACCGCACGCCGGACGTCTTCCGTCAAAACGGCCTGCGTACTTCCGGCGAGTGGACGGGCGCCACCGACAGCCTCAGCGCGATTTCCCTGCGCACCGGAATGGTTGTGAGCGTCACGCAAACAGGATCGACTCACATGGATTTCACTATCATGACCACGCTCGAGCGCACCCGCATGCGCTACGCCGGCGACACGCACTCGGAATCGGATATCTCGCTTGTCCCAGCCTCTTCGGCTCCTTGAAAAACGGCCATCGCGGCCAAGTTAAGATTGGAGCTCGGTTTTTTTTGCGCTGCTGTGTGGAGGAAACCAGTGCCGCGTCTATCGTGGGAAAGCAGATAATCTATGCGTGAGCCGTACGCGCGTCAATCGCCGCTGAATGCGGCCCAGCCACTGCCAAAATCCTTCGATATAATTTCTCAAGCTCCGCTTCCGACTGAAGATTGAGGTCAGAAGTGTCAAGGCTCAAAATTTGCAGCCTGCCGATCGTGTTGTGGTGATGCGAATACGCCTCGCGGAGCGCGTTTAGATACGCCGCGTTAATCGATGCCTCATATGGCCGGTTGCGCTTCCGAATTCGCTCCAGCAAAACGTCATTTCTCGCATCTACGTAAACCGTCAGATCGGGCCGCGGCGCGCTTGCGTGAAGCCCCATCGACAGCCGCTCGTACAACTCCACTTCGCGGTCATTCAGCAGCGCCCGCGCAAATATCGGGTCTTTCGCTTGCGTATAATCCGAAACGACCGGCCTCGTGCGCGATGGCGCAATCGTTCTCAGTTGCTCATAGCGCGAAATCAGGAATGCCAACTGCGTGCCCAGCGCCCATCGCTCTTTGTCTCTGTAGAAGTCCGGCAGAAATGCATTGCCGTCCACATCCTCCAGAATCAGCGTCGCTCCAAGGTGCAGCGCCAGCAACTGCGCTAGCGTCGTCTTGCCCGCGCCGATCGGTCCTTCGAATCCGATATATGGCTGATTGCTATTGGCCAACTCGCTCCACTCCGTTTTCGAGAAATATCAGGGCCGTCTACTTCACCACAGGTGTGGCCGAATGATACCACGCGCAGTTGCGCTATAATGGAGGTTTCACGTTCGCACAGAATTCGGCGCAGAGCGTCTCCACTATGGACTTCAAGCTTTCATCCGACTACGAGCCTCGCGGCGACCAGCCCGAGGCCATCAGCCAGCTCACTCATGGTGTGCGCGACGGCGACAAGCATCAGACCCTCCTCGGCGTCACCGGCTCCGGCAAAAC
>JASHYE010000473.1 GCA_030043155.1 Candidatus Acidiferrales bacterium
GGCGCCCTGGCAAAAACAATTCAGTTTCTGCGCAGCAACTGGCCGTTTTTCATTCCCATCATCATTTTTCTGTTTATGGCCTGGTATTGGTATTCGAAAGGCCGCGATCCACGGCGGAATCCGATCAGCGTCCAATACGAGCCTCCCGACCAGATGTCGCCGGCGGAAGCGGGAACGCTCGTCGACAACGAAGTGGCCATGCGCGACATCACCGCGACGATTATTGATCTGGCAGTGCGCGGTTACCTGAAAATTGAGCAGCAGGATCAAAGCCAGGCGCTGGGGCTGGTGCATCACAAAAAATTCATCTTCCATCGCATCAAAGCCGCGTCCGAGTGGACAAGTCTGAAGCCACACGAGCAGGAGTTGCTCTCAGCTTTTTTTGACGATGGTGCCAGCGACCAGGTGACCCTCGCGGATTTGCAGAATCGTTTTTATGTGCATCTGCCTGCGATCCGCAATCGCATTTTCGACGGATTGATGGCCGGAAAATATTATTCGCGAAGGCCCGACAAGATGCATCAGGGATACTTTGTCGGTGGGATCATCATTGTTTTTGCGTCATTTTGGGTTGCGGGCGCGCTTTCGAACTCGCTGGGCATTTCATTCTTGACCGTGCTCCTTGCGGGAATCTTCACGGGGATCATTGTCGCGGGATTTGGGCATTTCATGTCCGCGCGGACCGTGACGGGGGAGCGCGAACTGGAAAAGGTGCTGGGATTCGAGGATTTTCTCGGACGCGTCGAGAAAGATCAGATCGAGCGGATCGAGAAAACGCCGGAGATGTTCGAAAAATTCCTGCCGTACGCCATGGCCCTGCACGTCGAAAAGAAATGGGCGGGCGCGTTTCAGGACATCTATCGCCAGCCGCCGCAGTGGTACTCGGGACCTTATGGCGGCGCCTTCCAAACTCTGCTGCTGATCAACGAATTGAATTTCATGTCCATGCAGACGGGCAGTGCGCTGGCTTCGGCGCCTCGCAGCGGAGGAGGCATCGGCGGTTCGGGCTTCGGCGGCGGTGGATTTTCCGGAGGCGGCTTCGGCGGCGGCGGCGTGGGAGGCTTCTAGCAGTGCTACAAACATACATTGTCATTCCGAGGAGCGGTTTTGCTCAATGCGAAGCACTGAGCGGCGACGAGGAATCTGCATTGTCCCTACGAAAAACGTAAACCGTAGATTCGTTACTGGCCCTTGGAAAACAACTAAACAGTCTTCGCAGTGTCCTTGATCCCCGTCATCAACTGCGGCGAAGCATTATCTACAGCACAAGCCATAATTTCCGATACATCATATCGTGATATAATTTCAAAAAGGTGAAGGCTGCGGTATCAGCATTGAAATCGCAGAAAGCGAGTCCGCGGGCGGTGCGCCAACTAGCGCAGTTCCGATACCGTCTGAGGAGATTCCTGCGTTTCAGCGAAAGAGCGGCGCGCGATGCAGGCGTAACTCCCCAGCAGCATCAGCTGATGCTGGGAATTGCGGGATTCACGGGAAGAGGATGGGCGACCATTTCCGATCTGCGAGAATTCTTGCAGGAGCGGCATAACGCCGTAGTGGCGCTGGTAAATCGAGCCGTGGATGCCAGGCTCGTTCGAAAAACGCCAGTTGCGCGCGACCGGCGTTTTGTGCGGGTGGATTTGACGTCCACCGGACGCGCGAAACTGACGAAGCTCGCCGCGCTCCACCGGCGCGAGCTGAAGCGTTTTCATAATGGTTCCGAAGGCTCGTTGTTGCCGGGCGCTGTTTCGTCGAAAGGAAGATGAAGCAGGGTGTGCGAGAGCGTTAAAACACTGGCCAGCCACCCGAGGCGCGAGTCGATTTGAATATGTTCGTATGAAGAAGTTCCCATACAGACTGATGCAAAACGCGCGGTTCAAAAAGTATGCCGCGTTCGTCCACGAAGATCTGACCGCGACTTACTCCCGCGATTTGCACCGCTGGTTGATCGTCGCCCCCATCATGGGTGTGCTCACCGGGCTGCTCATCACTTTGCTTGTGAAGGTCATCTTGCAATGGATGTGGCCGCCGATCCTCAAATATTTTCTGGCGCATCCGATGATTATGATTCCCGGAGTGCTCGGCGGTTTTGTCATCGCCGGGTTGATCATGCAATACATGACGCCCGATCCAAATCAGCACTCGACGGAAGAAATCATACGTTCTTATCACGACCATCAGGGTGACATCCGCATGCGTCCCTTTGTGCCGAAGCTCATCGCGGCCATCGCCACGGTTGGCTTCGGCGGCAGCGCCGCTTTGGAAGGCCCCAGTATTTATGGCGGCGGCGCGCTGGGTTCATGGCTGTGGGCAAAAATGCGAAGAGTCGGCTTGGAATCGCGCGACCGGCGGATCATGTTGATCAGCGGAGCGGCGGCGGGAATGTCGGCAGTATTTCGCGCCCCTCTCACCGGAATCATTTTCGCGCTGGAGATGCCATACAAGGACGATCTGGCGCACGAAGCGCTATTGCCGGCGCTCATTGCTTCGGTGACTTCTTACGCCACGATGGCGGCATTCGTGGGAGCGCAGCCACTTTTTGAATTCGCCAGCACCGTGACGTATACGCGCCGTGATTTGCTTTGGTCCGCGCTCCTTGGCGTCATTTGCGGACTGATCGCCATGGCATTCGACATCACTTTCCGGCGTACGCGGCATTTCTGCGTGCAAGCGAAGATGCCTCACTGGATAAAAATGGCCATCGGAGGAGCCCTCACCGGAGCCTGTGGCCTTCTCTTTGTGTCGATTTACAAGGGAGGTCTCGTCCCGCTCGGCGCGAACTACGAAGCCGTGCACATGATTCTTCAGGAGTCGCATGGCTCCCTGGAATTGACCGTCTTCGGATTATTGAAGCTCGCCGCAACCCTGTTTACATTGGGCGTCGGCGGAGTCAGCGCCATGTTCGTTCCTCTTTTCTTGACGGGCAGCTCATTCGGAGCTGCGTTCGCGCAATCCGTCGTGCATAGCCCCTCCGTTGGCCTCTATGCTGCCGTGGGCATGGCTGCGTTCATCGCAGCGGGATACAAGACGCCGCTGACTGCCGTGGTTTTCGTCGCCGAGGCTACGGGAGGGCACGCTTATATCATTCCAGCACTGATTGGAGCAGCGGTCGCGTACGCAGTTTCCGGCGAGGCATCCGTTTCCGGAGATCAGCGGCTGCACGAAGGCCTCCGAGCCTCCGAACTTTCGAAGATGATGGTGCGCGAAGTCATGCAAAAGCGCGTCGTTTCCACCGAGGCTGGAACTATGTTGAAGGAGTTTGCTGACAGTGTGAGCGGACATCCACACGCGGTTTATCCGGTCTACGATATGGGAGAAGTAGTGGGCACTGTTTCCGTGAGCACGCTCGCCAAAGTGCCTCCGCAGAAATGGGATCAAACGAAACTGCGCGACATTATGGACAAAAATGTGAGCATCGTCGTCCCGGAGTGCGATTTGGAAGAAGCTTTGCGCCTGCTGATGGGCCAGAACGGCCAGCACATGCTGCTGGTGAAAAATGAAACAGGGAAACTCGAAGGCGTTCTTACGAAAACCGATATTCTTTCCGCGCTAGACACCCGCGCGCGCAGGGACGGCGAATCAGCGGCCGAGATTTAGTTTCTCGCCAAATGTTCCCCCGTTATAGATCGTCCGCGTTATTTTCGCCTGCGCTGGCGGGGAAGTGTTCGCGCGCTGGCGTGAGCCATAACGGTTTGCAAGGCGCGCAGCATCGTAAGGCCGGAAGATCGGAGGTCGGCGCGGTGCGGCAGAGCCACTTGCCGAAGAATTTCTTCGGCGCGCCGCGTGAGGCGCAGGAGAACTTGCCGGCGATCCTTTCGTCCGCGGACCCTTTTCAGAAGGCCATGCGCTTCCAAACGATCCGCCAACTCAACCGCGCTGTGATGCTGGATTTGCAGGCGCTCGGCAAGCAGGCCCACAGTGGCATCGCAGGAAGCAGGCAATCCTTTGATGGCCAGCAACGCTTGGTATTGCTGAGGTTCGATTCCGGCAGCGCGCGCGGCTTGTTCGCTCAAGTTCTGGAAGCGCCGGACTTCATAACGAAATTCCGCGAGCGCGCGATAGTCGACTTGTTGCGCAG
>JASHYE010000474.1 GCA_030043155.1 Candidatus Acidiferrales bacterium
ATCGAGGAGTGCAACTCGCAGATTTTCGACTGCACCACGCACCCCGATCCGCGGGATGTAAAAGATGCCGACACGTCCGAAAATGGCAAGCCCACGATGAATCGTAGTTGGTTCTATGGCAATTCAGTCGGAGATATTTTTGTGGATCTTGCATTTCGCGCTGCTCCAACCATTCGCGAATACGATGGTTACGGAGCCAGGACCTTCGAGACCGCCTTCACCGCGGACGCATTATCGCCGTCGGGTAGTTGGTCCGTGAAACCTGGTGTTCGCGTTGCCGGCGGACTCGTCGGGATGACGAACGACACGGCGAAATCATCGTCTTCGGATTCTTCCAGCGACAGTGCTTCGAGCGCCGGCACAAACTCCGTAGGCGCGCCTGCGACGCAAGGCACCGGAAGAGGTCGTGGTGGGGGAGGAGGGATGCAGGGCGGCCGCATCGCGCTTGGCGTGCGATTGAGCGAGCGCGCGGGGCCTGGGGATGAAAGAATAATTGTCGATGCGTTGGCCAGCGACCCCACAAGCGGGGAAGTCTGGGCCGTGATCGGCGGAAATTTGTTTCACTTGGATAGAGACGGCAGTATTTTGGGGGAGTATTGTCTTCCTACCGAGGACGAACAGCCTCTGAAGCCCACAACCATGCTCATCGAGCAGAACCGCATTCTCATCGGAAGCGACCCCTTTGGCATTTTCGAATATCCGCGACCCGATAAACCGTTGCCTCCATCGTCCCCAACGCGTTGAATCTTTCGTGATAGCGATTTCTCCGGCGATGCGACCGCCCGAAATCACCTGTCAGGCGAGTCAATTCAGCATTAAAATGCTTCTGCATTGATGGAAAGGCAGGAAATTTATGCCGATAGTGGATACGAATTCGCTGCGCGTCGTGGAGCATTTGCCGGGATGGCGAGGTCGCTACTTTCATTCTTCAAATATGACGTTCGCACATTATGAGTTCGACGCTTGCGCTTCCATCCACGAGCACTTCCATCCGCAAGAGGAAGTCTACGAACTGCTTGAAGGTGAAATCGAAATTACCGTTGACGGCGTGATTCACAAAGCGAAACCCGGAATCGCCGTCATCGTGCCGAGTGGTGCGTGTCACTCGGTGAAGGCGGTAACGAGTGGGCGACTCATTGTGGTCGATCATCCTGCGCGACCGGAATTCAATTGACTCTTTGTCTTGCCACATTGAACCATCTCCCTCAGAGCTGAATTTGCTTGCCTAAAGAAGTTCGTTCCGCACTAGAATGCCGCATGGCCCGCGCAACCTCCTCGATTGCTTCGAACGTCAAGAGCGTGCAGGAACGCATTGCACGCGCTGCAGCTCGCGCCGACCGGAAGCCTGAAGAAATTGTCATTGTTGCGGCTTCAAAAACATTTCCGGCGGAGGCGATTCGCGCCGCATACGACGCTGGCATTCGCGCCTTTGGAGAGAATCGAGTGCAGGAGTGGGAATCAAAGCAGGCAGAACTCGCAGACATTAAACCGAGCTGGCATTTAATCGGGCATTTGCAAAGCAACAAGGCGCGCCGTGCATCCCGGCTCTTTGACTGGATTGATTCTGTCGATGATCCCGCGCTGGCCGTGAAGCTTGATGATGCTGCCGGTGAAGCGAATGAGTGGCTTGCTGTGCTGCTTGAAGTGCAAATTGATCCCACGGGCACGAAATCGGGTGTGGCGCAGGTGGATCTTCCCGCTCTAGCCGAAGCAATCGTTCAGATGCCACACCTGCAACTCCGAGGTTTGATGGCCATTCCTCCTTTTTGCGACGACCCCCGCGATGCGCGCCCTTGCTTTCGGCGTCTGCGCCGATTGCGCGATGATCTGGAGCAGAGTCTGCGGCGGCCGCTCCCCGAACTTTCGATGGGTATGAGCCATGATTTCGAAATTGCAATAGAGGAAGGTGCCACGCAAGTTCGTATTGGCTCTGCGATATTTGGTGAGCGCCGCGCGAAGTGAACGATCTGCCGCGTTCGTGTTAGAATCGCTGCATTCACGGGAAAAGGTGAGGCGATGCCGGAAATCAAATCGATACAAACGGAACTTCGGGCGCAGAAGCTGGATGGCTGGCTTTTCTACGATCATCATCACCGGGATGCGATCGCCGCGCGCATTCTCGGTCTGAATGGCAACACCAAAGTCACGCGCCGCTGGTTTTATTTCATTCCCGCGAAAGGAACGCCATCAAAACTCGTGCATCGTATTGAACCGGGCGACCTCGACGCGCTTCCCGGACGCAAAATCGAATACTCCGGCTGGGAAGAGTTGCACAAAGGCCTGAAGAAAATTTTGAGCGGTGCGAAAAACATAGCCATGCAGTATTCGCCTCAGAATGACATTCCTTATATTGGCCTCGTCGATGCTGGCACTATCGAACTCGTTCGCAAACTCGGCAAAAAAGTTCACAGCTCGGCAGATCTTGTTCAGGAATTTGAAGCCGCATGGACGCCGGAGCAGTTCGCGTCACATCGCGCTGCGGGAGAAATTATTCACCGCGTGACGCAGGAAGCATTCTCGCGGGCAGGTTCTTTTGTGCGTGAGAAAAAATCGCTTACCGAACGCGATTTACAGCAGTGGATGACTGCGCAGTTTCGCGCCCATGGTGTGACTGCTGACGGGGAATTGATTGTTGGTGTCGGGCCGAATTCTGGAAATCCTCACTACGAACCTCCCTCTACCGGCAGCGCGC
>JASHYE010000475.1 GCA_030043155.1 Candidatus Acidiferrales bacterium
TTGCTGACGTGAAATTTCCATAGTGGGAATTTACCATAGGCACAGCGAGCGTGCGTGCTCGTGCGCATGATGGAATGGCCCGTCTCTTGCACATTAAGAATCGAGGGCGTGAAGATGGCCACGAACCTAAAAGAAGCCGCGAAACTGATGCAAATCCCAGTGAAGGAGCGGCGCGCGAGCGTCCGGTATCCCTTTACGGCATCGGCAGATGTGATGGATGTGGAAGCGTCCGCGCGACTTTCCGCGCGAACATCCGATTTAGGACGCGGCGGCTGTTTTATTGACACGGTTAGCACGTTCCCAGTCGGAACGACTGTTTCATTGCGGGTCACGTCCGAGGGCAAGAGCTTTGAAGGTCGCGCGCGCGTCGTATACGAAGCTGTTGGCATGGGAATGGGGCTGGCGTTCACGACCGTCGAGCCGGATCAGCTTTGGGTACTCGAGAAATGGCTGGGACGCCTCAGCGGGGAATTGCCGCCGGAGTTGGAGGAACAGGAACCAGCGGGCCCATTCACGCACGAGCCGGTTCATGAACCGAGCCGAAGCGCGGAACCTGGGTTTGTGCTGAATGAATTGATTATCACGCTGATGCGCAAGCACGTGCTGAGCGAATCGGAAGGCAAGCAACTGCTGCAAAAGCTGGACCGCTGAAGGCCTGGCCTCAACTTCGAACCTGCGCTTTGTTCTTTTGTTACGGCCGCAATCTCTCTCCATGCCAAGTTTCCGCACGCAATTTACGCTACGTTATTCTCAGATGTTTCGATATCTGATGCCGGCCAGCCGCAAGATTCTCTCTACAAATGCAGCGCATTAAACAGGAGCGGCTTCCGGTGGAAACGGTAAGGAAAAATGTCGGATGGGCATTCGCAACAGGTGGCGCAAAGGATTAATATGGAGATGTGGCCGCTGCGCTTTCTGGAATTCGATGCGGTGCGGCGGAATGACAGCGGAAGGCAGGCACGATAATGGCAACGGTGACACAAACGGCGACAACGCAAAAGAACATCGACCAGCTTTGCATCAACACGATTCGGACGCTCGCGATGGACGCGGTCCAGCAGGCGAATTCGGGTCATCCCGGCGCGCCCATGGCCCTTGCGCCGGTTGCGTACACGCTGTGGCAGCAATTTTTGCGCTTCGATCCCGACGACCCGATCTGGCCGAACCGCGACCGCTTTGTGCTCTCGAACGGCCACGCCTCCATGCTGCTCTATTCGCTGTTGTATCTGGCAGGCGTGAAAGCGGTGAATCCAAAATACGAGCAATTGGGCGAGCTGGCTGTAAAGATGGAGGATATCAAGCGTTTCCGGCAGCTCGACAGTAAATGTCCCGGACATCCTGAATACCGGTGGACTTCGGGCGTGGAAACGACGACGGGCCCGTTGGGGCAGGGCGTTTCGAACAGCGTGGGAATGGCGATTGCGAGCGATTGGCTTGCACAGCATTTCAATCAGCCGGGTTTCGAGATGTTCAATTTCAAGGTATATGCGATTTGTGGCGACGGCGACATGATGGAAGGAATTTCGAGCGAAGCGGCCTCGCTCGCCGGGCATCTGCAATTGAAAAACCTGTGCTGGATTTACGACAACAATCACATCACGATCGAAGGGCAAACGAAACTGGCGTTCGATGAAGATGTGGCCGCGCGTTTCGTGGCATATAAATGGAATGTGATGCACCTTACCGACGCGAACGATACCGAGGCGCTGGCGCAGGCATTTGGAAAATTCGCCGCAGGTGCGGACCGGCCAACTCTGATTATTGTCGATACGCACATTGCGTATGGCGCGCCGCATAAGCAGGACACCGCGGCGGCGCATGGTGAGCCGCTGGGCGAAGACGAGATTCGGCTGACAAAAAAATTCTACGGCTGGCCGGAGGACGCGAAATTCCTTGTGCCGGATGGCGTGCGGGAAAATTTTGCTGCGGGCGTTGGCAGGCGTGGGAAGCAGGCGCGAGACGCCTGGATGAAGTTGTTTGAAGCATATCACGCCAAATATCCGGAGTTGGCCAATCGCATTTTGCAGATGCAGCACCGCGAATTGCCGGAGGGCTGGGACAAGAATCTGCCGGTGTTTCCGCCGGACCCCAAGGGAATCGCGACACGCGATTCTTCGGCGAAGGTACTGAATGTGGTAGCGCAGAATATACCGTGGCTCATTGGCGGCTCGGCGGATTTGGCGCCTTCGACGAAAACGCTGCTGAAATTCGACGGTGCGGGAGAATTCGAAGCAGGAAGTTACGGCGGCAGGAATTTTCATTTTGGCATTCGCGAGCATGCTATGGGCGGCGTGCTAAACGGGCTTTCGCTCTCAAAAATCCGGCCCTATGGCTCGACGTTTTTGATTTTCAGCGATTACATGCGCGAGCCGATCCGCCTGAGTGCGGTAATGGAAGTGCCGGTGATTTACATTTTCACGCACGATTCGATTGGCGTCGGCGAAGACGGCCCCACGCATCAGCCGATCGAGCAACTTGTCGCGCTGCGCGCAATTCCCGGATTGATTACGCTGCGGCCTGCGGACGCGAACGAAGTGACGGAAGCGTGGCGCGTGATTTTGCAGCTTTCGCATGAGCCAGCGGCGCTTGTTCTGACGCGCCAGGCAGTGCCTACGCTCGATCGTTCGAAATACGCATCCGCAGCCGGATTGGCAAAGGGTGCATATATTTTGGCGGAAGCCG
>JASHYE010000476.1 GCA_030043155.1 Candidatus Acidiferrales bacterium
CGATCCCAATGGGGCAGAATCGATATCCTATTCAATAATGCCGTGTCGGTGCGAGCAGCTACTGCCGAACAGCAGAGCACGGATGATTGGGCGCGAGCGATGGAGTCGAACGCCACGGCTCTCTACAGGATGATGCGTGTGTTCGGCGAAATGATGGCGCAATGGGGCGGGGGCAGCATCGTAAACATCGCATCAATCTATGGGATGGTGAGCCCGGATTTTCAAATTTACGAAGGTTCGGAGCAAATGACGAATCCGCCGAGCTATGGATTCGCGAAGGCGGGAATGATTCAGCTGACGCGCTATTTTGCCGTTTTGTTTGCGGCGCGAGGAGTGCGAGTGAACTGCGTCAGCCCGGGCGGGCTGTTTTCAGAAGGGATGCCGCCGCGATTTGTTGCTGCATATGAGAAACGAACTCCAATGGGACGGATGGGCGGACCTAATGATTTGAAGGGTGTAGCGCTATTCTTGGCTTCGGACGCATCGAGTTATGTCACTGGACAGAATCTCATTGTGGATGGCGGATATACGGCTCTGTAGGAGCTAGCAGGCATGACTAGATTACTCATCACAGGCGACACGGGATTGCTGGGTTCCTCGATTGCAGCGGCGGCCCTGCAGCGCCTCCACGTTTTCGGTTTATCACGGGCTCAATCGGTCGCATCACTTGGCTGGAACCACAGGACGACGGATTTACTTGATAGAGAAGCAACGACAAATGTGCTGGAGGAAACTCGGCCCGATGCCATCGTTCACTGCGCAGCAGCGACGGATGTGGAGCAATGTGAGCAAGACCCGGCGGGCGCGTTCGAGTTGAATGTTGGAGCGACCGAGCAGCTCGCATGCTGGGCGGCCAAAAGCGGCGCGCACTTTGCGTACGTTTCGACCGATTCCGTGTTTGACGGCACTGAAGGCGAGTACCGGGAAGAAGATCCGCCCGGGCCAATAAACGAGTACGCGCGCAGCAAGACGGAAGGGGAGAAAGTTGCGCTGCGGTGCTGTCCGGACGCGCTTATCGTGCGCACGAATTTTTTTGGCTTCAACAAGCGCGGGAGGTCGAATATCGGCAAGTGGATGTATGGAAGACTTGTTCGTCGTGAAAAGCTGCCGGCCTTTGAGGATGTGCGCTTCAGCCCTTTGTTTGTGGAGGATCTAGGGAAACTTATTCTTGAATTGTCGGCTCGCGAAGCAAGCGGAACGTTCCACGTCGCAGCGCGGGACTCGTGCACAAAATATGAATTCGCGCACGGTCTCGGCCGCGCGCTTCATTTGGGTACTTCAAAAATCATATCGACTTTGTTGCAGGATGCTGGTTTTTGCGCAAAGCGGCCGCGCGATACCTCTTTGTGCATTAGAAAGTGCGAGGAGTTTTTTGGCAAGCGAATGCCTGGTGTCCAAGAAGGGATAAATCGGTTTGTGGAGGCTTTGACGGCGACCAGTTGCGGGCTGTCCGAGGGGAAGAGCGAAATCGAGGGCATAGCAGCAGTGAACGCGCGTTGAAAATGGCCCGAGTTCTTTACGTTTCGCAGGGTTACTGCACGCATGACCGGCGCTTCTTGGAACGACTCGTCCGATTCCATGAAATATGGTTCCTGCCGTGTGAAGGAACTTCGGTACAGAGAGGCTTATGCTTGCCAGCAGGAATTCAATGTCTTTCGCCGCTGAGCGATTGCAAGTTATCACCGGGGACGAATTCTTGGACTGCCGTCACAAATCGCTTCCAGCAGATCGTTCATGAGATAGCTCCCGATCTTGTGCATGCTGGGCCGATTCCCCTGGGAGGATACCTTACGGCGCTCGCCGGTTTTCATCCTGCCCTGATGATGTCGTGGGGTTCGGATATGCTGTTTCCCGATGAATCAGCTTCGGCGAAAGAAATTGTGCAGTTCAGTCTGCAGCATTGCGATATGGCGATCGCGGATTGCGAAGCGGTTCGTCGCCGCATCGTTGAGCTCGGCGGTCTTGCCGCCGAGCGGATTGTCACTCTGCCATGGGGAGTTGACCTCAAAGTGTTTCGACCGAAACGATCCTCGCTCGGAATACGGGAGAAGCTGGGATGGTCTGATTGCAAGGTCATCATCAGCACGCGCGCTCTTGACCCTGTTTACAGCCCATTTGTCCTTCTCCAGGCGATGAAGCGCGTCTTCAGGGCCCGCAGTGATACGCGCGTTTTGATTTTGGGAGACGGGAGTTTGAGAAAAGCCGTCGAAGCTTACGTTCAGGCGAACGGTTTGAGCATCTGCGCCCATTTGGCGTCGCAGGTATCGGAGAACTTACTGGCCGATTATTTTGCTGAAGCAGATTTATACGTGAGCGCGACGGAATGTGATGGAAGCTCCATCAGTCTGCTAGAGGCATTGGCGTGCGGATTAGCGCCAATTGTGGCGGATGGATTTGGCAACAGGGAATGGATCAAGAATGGCGAGAATGGCTGGCTCTATCCCGCAGGAGACGATCAGGCGCTGGCGCAGGCGATTTTGACAGCACTGGCTGACGATGATGCGAGGCGAATCGCGGGAGAGGCAAACATTCAGATCGCTCGCGCGCGAGCAGACTGGAACCGCAATTTCCCTCGTATTTTGGCAGCCTACGAGCAACTGCTTCACGAGAGGCGCAGTGAAGAAATGAGGAATGATGCCGCATTTCAAAATCGCTGAAAGCCCCGTTGGCGATGGGCATGCAACGTATTTCATCGCTGATATTGCGGCAAATCACGATGGTTCGCTCGAACGCGCCAAGCAGCTGATCCGACTGGCGGCTGCGGCAGGAGCCGATGCTGCGAAATTCCAGCACTTTCGCGCTGAAAAGATCGTCAGTGATTTTGGATTTCGATCGCTCGGTACGCAACGGTCACATCAGGCGAAATGGCGTGAGTCCGTATTTGAGGTTTACAGAGAGGCTTCGGTGCCTTGGGAATGGACACCCGAATTGAAAGCTGCCTGTGATCAAGCGGGAATCGAATTCCTTTCGACTCCTTATGATTTTGAGGCTGCCAATATGCTCGATCCGTATGTGCAAGCCTTCAAAATAGGTTCTGGCGATATCACATGGCTCGAGCTGCTGGAGCATATAGCGCGCAAGAAAAAGCCGGTGATTCTATCAACGGGCGCCTCCAATATTGAGGACGTTCGGCGCGCCTGTGATGCGCTGACCTCGATCTGTCCTCGATTTGCCCTGCTGCAATGCAACACGAATTACACAGGCGAAGCAGATAACCTGGATCATATTCATCTGAACGTTCTGCGCAGCTATCGGCAGGTTTTCCCGAATGCTGTTCTTGGTCTGTCGGATCATACGCATGGTCATTCGGCTGTGCTCGGAGCCGTGGCTTTAGGCGCGAGTATCATTGAAAAACATTTCACCGACGATATTGAACGGGAGGGGCCAGATCATATGTTCGCCATGACGCCGGTGGAGTGGCGGGAAATGGTCGCGCGCACGCGCGAGCTCGAGCAGGCATTGGGTTCGGCGGATAAATATGTTAGTGATAATGAAAAGGAAACGATCATCCTGCAGAGGCGATGCCTCAGGGCTGCCCGCGATCTTTTGGCGGGCAAGAGGCTCGAACGAAGCGACATCGAAGTCCTGAGGCCGGCTCCGCACGACGCAATTCCTCCGCATGAAATTGACCGCATAATCGGAAGGCGCTTAGTCGGTCCGATGGCCCGGGGTCAAGAGTTTCGCTGGGTGAACCTGGAACAGGCACCTCTCGATGCCGAAACGATTGAGGCAATCGCCCGACTTACTCCGCATCGGGAATCGAGAGCTTTCAGATCGTGAGTTTCCCCGCGTTTATGGGCATGGTGGCAGATCAGGCTAAGGGAGCCTTTGTCGACCGCGGGTGCGGTTGGCGGCGTCCCTGGACTTTCGATCGACCGAGGCTGCAACTATGGGTTCGTGGCTTGCAGGGTGGGCAAGAGTCTCATTTGTGGAGCGCGGATGACGACGAAAATGCGATGGCTATTTTCCTCCGGGGACGGCCTTTAATCGCCACGGATTCGGAATTTGGCCCGGAGACAAGAATCGTGCGCATTTCGGATACCGATTTGGCTGAGCGAATTGCGCGGTTGTATCAGCGGTACGGCACGCAGGCCTTTGCGTTCCTCGAAGGAAGTTTCAGCCTGGTGGTTTGGGATCGGCGGTCACAAACCGTGTTGCTTGTGGTCGATAAATTCGGATGTGACGACATCTACTTTCTTAAGGGCGAAGAGAATCTCATATTCGCATCTGACCCGTTGCTGGTGGACCATTCTCCGAAAAGGTTAGACGCAAGGGCAGCGGCCTTTTTCCTGGCGCAAGAAGGATTCGTGCCGGCGCCATTCACGCTATTTGAGGGAATCGAATCCGTTGGCCGGGCCAAGCTGCTTCGAATACAGGCAGGGACGCACGGCCTGTCAGTTGAATCGGAGGCTTATTGGTGTCTGTCCAGGCCCGCTCCGAGAGTATCGTCAGCCGAAGCCGTGGATCGTTTCCACTCTCTGATCTCTGAAGCGACGGCAGCGCGATGTGAAAAGCACAATGGCATTCTGCTTTCGGGAGGGATCGATTCCTCGCTACTCGCAAATGTGATTGTCAGGTGTGAGCGCAGCGAAGCGATTGCCTTGACAGGAGCGATCGTTGGAAATGCCGAGAGCGAATCGGAGATGCATCGCGCGAGCGCGGTGTCATCAGCACTGCGCATTCCGCACGAGGCTGTCTATTTGGACCCCCAGGACGAAAGTCTGCCAGAGGAATGGGTGAAGTGCACGGCATCCTGGTCGGCTGGAACACGCGTGACCCTGCCATTGTTCTGGCGCATCGCGGAGAGGATGCGCGAGCTCTTTGGGATGGACTGGGCAGCATTTTCGGGCCAAATGGCCGACACTTTTGCGGACAATAACTACACTCTCTCGTCACCCGGCTACGCAGTGCGGCGAATGTTTTTCTCTTCCTGGTTTTTCAAGAGCTTGCCTTTTCTGCAAGTCGCTTGCCCCCGCGTGGACAGTCGAACAGGAGGGTTCCTCACACAAGCAGTCAAAACAGTCGCCGGCCCTCGATTTTCGGGAATGCTGGTGAGCGTACTCGATGGATTGAGCAGCCAAACCCGATTCTATGAGGGACGAATCTTCGGTTATGGTGAAATGCCCGGAAGGTCGCGAATCGGTTTTCCAATTCTCAGTGAAGCGGGATTCGAGGAAGTTGCCGATTGGTATTCAGGAAATTATGTGCGACCTGTTACAGAACGGTTGACGCTTGAGACGTTTTACGCCCGTATGATCGAGTTGAGCATGGACATGTGCATGCTGCATCTGGATACTCGCCTGACGCTTCATGCGATGAGATTGTGCGGCGGGGACATGCAATTTCCATTCCTAGATTGCCGAATCGTAAAGTTCTTTGCCAATCTGCCGTATTTGTGGCGCGCTTTTTATCGGCGGCCCAAGCATGTGATTCACGCACAATTTGAGAAACATGGCTACGCACAGCCGGAATTCGCGAATCGCGGAGCGCCCACCGGAATACCACACGGTGCAGGCGCAGGTTCTGCTTCTTCTGAAGAGTTGTTGTTAAAAGGAACGCTCGGCGTTTATTTTCGGGAACTACTTCGCGCCGGGAAACTGTTTGAGTTGGCCCCAGAACTTTGTCGGCTGATTGACGAAGCCTATGTTGACAGGCAGGTGCGAGCATTTCAGGCTGGCTCGCCCCGCGTAAACTATAAGTTCATAGCGCGCATTGCTGCCTTGGAACAGTGGTGCCAGATGTGCGAAGAACCCTCCATCGCGCTGGCTGCCGCCACCGCTTGAATTCTCAGGGTCCACTCCGCGTTGAACCCACGCCGATGGCTCAGCAGACGTGGCTGACGCCAAAACAAGGCGCGTTTTCGCTGCTTAAGGAAGACGCGGATCACAAAGCGGCAAGCCGCAAATTCATTCGCGACGTTTTCTTTTCGAACCTTCCGGTTCCATTTCAAAAGCTGCGTACGTATCTATGGCTATTCGTGCTGACGCGGGCGCTCGGCCCTGCGGGCTTTGGCGCTTGGGCTCTGTTCATCATGACGCTCAGCACGGCCACAACCCTTTCCACAATGAACTGTGGATCATCGCTCATGCGTTTTTTGAGCGGAGAGCGAAGCGCCGATGAAATGAATCAAGCGTTTTCAACGGTGCTGGCGATGGTTGCCGGGGCCAGCATCATTGTGACGACGCTCTTTGTGCTCTTCGCAAGGCAAATCGCTTCGGCAATTTTCGCATCGCGCCACCTGAGCAGCCTTGTGATCTTGTTGGGGGTTGCTCTAACCTTCGAAGCTGCCTTCGAAGAGATGAAAAACCTGTTGCGGGCGCGGCGGCTCAATCAATCCTGGGCATATCTCTGCTTTGCTCGTCTGTTGCCAGAGACGGTGGCAGTTATTGTGACAGCGCTATGGTTCCGAAGCGTCGAAACGGTCGCGTTCGCGTATGCGGCAGTGAGCGCCTGTTGTTGCGCAGGCGGAATGCTTTATCTGTGGATAGCGCGCGACGTGCGACTGGTCACACCCAGCCTGCGTGTATTCTCACAGTATTCGCGCTACGGGCTGGCACTGTTGCCGGGAGTGCTCGCCTCGGTTGTTTCTCTCGGCGCGGATAAGTACGTAGTGAGCGCGTATCTGGGACTGAAGCAGGTCGGAATTTACGGCGCGTGTTTTGCTGTCTCTGCAGTGGTTTTCTTCCTGACCGGCCCAATCAACGACGTACTCTTCCCGGAGCTATCGGCGCTGCATGATGCGGAGCGCTGGTTCATGTTTGAGCAGAGATTTCGGAGCGTGCAAAAATTTGTATTTGGTTTTGCGTGTGGTGCAGCGGCCATTCTGGCCGCATTTCCACGGCAGATTCTCGCGATGGTGGGCCCTCCAGAATTTGCCACAGGCAAAACGACATTAATTGTGCTTGGTGTTCAAGGAATTCCAATGGCGCTGGTGATGCTCTACGTTGTGATTCTGAACACGCGCTTGCGGGTGTGGTCTACGAGTTTGTTTTGGGTGATCAGCGGAGCAGCAATTCTTTTGCTCGACGTGATTCTAATTCCAAGAATGGGGATCGTGGGAGCCGCGCTGAGCCAATTAATTGTCACTGCGTTGGGCGCCCTAGTACTCATGGCAATGCACTGGCAGCTTGTTCGCCGGACATTTGCTGTTGGGTGGCTCGCGCGAATAGGCGCCGCTTTTGCAATGGTGTGGCTTGTCGCGTCGGCGTTCGTTCCGGCTGCATCGGTAGCGACCGCTAGTTTACAGATCCTTGCGGGCGCCGCCGTGTTCACAATTTGTTTGGTTATCACCGGTTATTTGCCGGTGCGCGAACTCGCAGACTTTGCAAAAGGGCATGCCTGAGGTCGCTCATTCTCTCGAACGCAAAATGAAGGTTCTGCTCATTTGTAAAGGCGAGTACCGCTACTTTTTCCCGGGAATTGCGAATGCGTTAGCTGAAAGGCATCGAGCAGAACTGAGTGTGGTCACGTTCGCATCGACGACGGCACTTATGCTTGAGCGAACGCATGTATTTCAAAGAGTTTTTGATTTGGCTGAATGGCTGAAGGTTCAGGATACGAAGCTGCCCGATTGTCTCGAATTGTTGCGCGAATTTGAATCGCTGAACCGGGTAAGAATCAACACAATCGTTCACGCGGACAGGATCCTCAAAAATTATGGGGAAGGGGATACGATCAGAATCCTGGCAGGCGTGGTGCAGTTCTGGAGACATATCTGCCAGCAGCATTCGCCTGATGTGATTGTCGGCGAGGTTGCATGCGCAACGGAATGGATCGGGTGGCTGACGGCACATTCTCGCGGCATTCCCTACCTCATTCCGTACCCCACGCCTGTGGCAAATCGTTTCTTTTTCATTGATAGGCCCGATGGGATGTGGCGGAAGATGGGATCGGCTTTCCTGACTTCAAAGAAACGCAAGCTTTCCATTGACGAATCGCTGGTTGCCGAGACTTTCATTCAGAGCTTTCGCACGAATAAAAGCAAGCCTCCGTTTCTCGGATGGGCGCTGCATTCTCCGCTGGTGCCACAGGCTTCACGGCTCGCGCGCAGAATAGCGAGAATTCCATTTCGCATTCGCACGTATCTGGCCGATGGCCGATTCGAGGTGGGCTCGTATCACGGCACGCCGCCATGGAAGCCAATCTGGGAGGATGCGGCGAGAATCGTCCGCCATGTGGTGAGCGAGACGCGAATCTTTCATCGAAGCATTGATGAGGCCAAACGCAGCGTGTATTTCCCATTACACGTCCAGCCTGAATTTACAACCGACGTTCGCGCGCCATTTCACGTAAATCAACTGGCGCTGATCGAAAGCGCTAGCAAGGCGGTTCCTGTTGGCTATCAGGTGCTCGTCAAAGAACATCCAGGAATGAGCGGCGAGCGCCCGCTGCACTTCTACAAAGAGCTCAAGAAACTCCACAATGTGCGGCTACTTTCTGCCCACCTTGACAGCCACGATTTGATCCGTAAATCCGATGTGATTCTGACGATTGCAGGAAGCAGCGCATGGGAGGCGATCCTGTACGAGAAGCCGGTGATTGCGTTTGGACCGCTCTGCTATGGGTTCTGTGACCTCATTTATCGCTGCCAAAGCGTGGCCGAGCTTTCGGGAATATTCTCAGAGGCGCTCGAGCGATTCACTCCCAAGCATGATCTCTTGCTGAAATTTGTGTGGGCCTTTCTTGAATCTGCGTACGAGCTTGAATGGGGCGATCCCGTTCGCCAGCCGCAAATTACGAAGCGACGCAACTGCGATCGCATCGCCGATGCCATCATTGAGGAATTGACGTGGGAAACACGTCCGCAACAAACCTCGGTTTTCGCTCAAAGATGACATTTATCGAATTCATCGTCCTCTCCACAATAAACCTGGGCTTGATTGTGCTCATCCTTCGCAAGCGCAGCATCGCGTCGGCTGAGGGCCTCTGTATGGCTTATCTCGGCATGGCTGTTGTGACGGACAATCTCGAGCTCCTCGTGCATTATTTTGTTTCTCCGGATGCGCTTCCGCTAGGACAACGCGAATTGGCATTTCGCCTCTATCCGACCGCAGTGCAAATTCTTGGCATGCTGGCTTTGACTGGGGGTCTTTGGCTTGCCGACGGAAAGGCGACTTCAATTTGTCGCGACTTGGATGATTCCGGCCTGTGTCGACTGCGGAAAATAGGATTAGCCGTCACAGTGATCGGCCTGGGGCTGACGAGCGTGGCTCTCTATCTCGTTGGCGCAGTCTCGTCATCACACTTTTATTCTTCCCTCAACTCATTCCGCAACGAAGCCCTGCCGTTTGGTGGTTTTTGGTATAGGGGCGCGGACATCGGGGTGTTTGGAATGGCTCTGACGCTACCCAGCTTTCATAAAAGGCCAAAGCGGCTGCTGTTGGTCGTGGCCCTGATGATGGGCGTGTCCTTCTTTCTCAGAACGAATAAGGGAGGACTCGAGGAGCCGATCCTATGGGCCGGAATTGTGCTTTTTGTGTACAACAGACGATTATTGCGAAGCTTCATCAATACAAAGGCAGTTGCAGCGGCTGTAGCCATCGCCTTCTTGGGCGTGGGACTGAAGTTTTGGTTGCTGCCCAGCGGGATGAATCAATCGCGTCCGCGAGGACGGCTTCAACAAGTCGTTAGAATTGCCGCCGCGGGAACGTCGCAACGCTGGGGCGATGATGGGCTTTACCGCGGCTATTGCCAGTTTGTGAATACGCTCCCGGACAATCGCTGGCTGTTCAGTGGCGCGAAGGTCGGCGTTTACTCGCTAACAAGCTGGATCCCACGATTTTTGTATCCAAACAAGCCGGACCATCCGTTTCGCGGTCTGGGTTTTGCCATTTATTCCGATTTTCACGCATATCCGGATGAGACGCCCGCTCCGATGCTCGTTGGCTCCGCAATGGCTGATAACGGGTTCGCAAGCCTGATCGGCTATCTCTTCTTGGCAGGAATCTTCTTGGGATTGATTCGGCGGGTTGCGCTTTCAGGGTCAAAATCGCTTTTCTGGCATTGCTGTTACCTGCTTTTCGCTTTGTTTGGAGGTTTGTCAGCGGACGAAGGCACGCTGGGAACGATCTACACGCTGTTGCTGGCGTGCGGCGTCATCCTCGCGGCGCGTCTGCTGATTGCTGCAAGAGACCTCATTTTCCAACAGCATCTGCAATTCGAGGGCCCACATTTGGAAGCAATGGGTAAATGAATCGGATGTGTTATTCCATCGAGAGAACCTCGACACCCAACTAATGGCGGACATCAGAATTCGTTCCGGCCGCGGGATTTTGTTCGTGGATTCTCAAGGGCTTGGCGATGTGGTGCAGAGTCTACCTCTGCTGCGCGCGATTTGTCGCTTGGCTGACGGACGCTGGTCGGTACGTGTGCTGTTTGCTACCGCTGATCACTACGAAATTGTCCGCGAAGAAAAGCTGAGCGTGATTTCTTTTTTTGTATCGACCGTGCCGCGCAAAGCTGTGTCGGTTCTGCGCCTCTGGAGCCAGCTCGTTGGAAGATCGGATTTAGTTGTGTGTGCGCCCGAAATGTCAGGGTTGAAGCTGGTCGGACTCAGATTCGCGGTTGGCTCGCGTTACGCAATCGGCGAGGCCTCAAACTTTTGCAGCCTGTTTTTGACAGTGGCAGCAGAAGCAAGCTGGACTCAGCCTTGGACTGAAACACAAGACGAAATCGCTGCATCGTTGGGAATTGAAACTCCGCTGGAGCCGCCCTCGATACACCTGAGCCAATCGGAAACCGATTGGGCTTGTTCTGTGCTCAACGAAGCTGGCGAGGATGAAACGCATTGCATTCTGGGTGTGCAGTGTTCTTCCGTGGTGCCGCAGAAGTCCTGGCCCGCTGAAAACTTCGGCGCGGTGATCCGAGAAATGCGAAAACGCCACGCCGGGCTGCGTGTGGTCAGCTTCGGCAACAAGGAAGAGCTTGCGAGTGCACAAGTCGCGCGCCGTTATGCCGGGAACGTTCCGTGGCTGGAGGGCGCGGGCCAGTGGACGATCCGTCAGACCATGGCGATGCTGAGCTGCTGTGATTTGTTTCTCTCAGGCGATACCGGCCTGATGCACAT
>JASHYE010000477.1 GCA_030043155.1 Candidatus Acidiferrales bacterium
GTCCGCGACTATATTCACATCTTGGACATAGCCCAAGCGCATGCCCTTGCCGTTGAGCGCATTTCAGAATTTCCAGGACGAATTTACAACATCGGGAACGGCTACGGATTTTCCGTGAAAGAAGTGATGGAAGCTGCATCCCGCGTGACCGGCCGCAAAATCAATTACCGTACCGCGTCTCGCCGGGCAGGCGATCCCGCCACCCTTGTTGCCAGTTCCGATAAAATTCGGCGGGAATTAGGTTGGAAACCAGCTTTTTCGGCTTTGGATTCAATCATCGAGACAGCGTGGAAATGGAAACAGCAATTCCCGAAAGGATATTCATCGGACTAGTACTATAGCTGACAGTCTGCCATTAACCTTTCCCGAACACCATTCTCAGCTGCTCATTGCTCCCAGCAGCCAAATTCGCTAGCCTCGTTTTGATGTCTACGAATTCCCGTCCGCATCGCCTGAAGGTCTGCCTGCTTTCACCGCATCCGCTCGTGCGGTCGGAATTTGAGAGGATTCTGCCCGATACTGGCTTTCAGATCTCGTTTAGGCAGTTGACTTCCTCTTCGCCAGCCGAGATCAAGCAAATGCCGATACCCAAATCGCCAGTCTATGTCATAGATGGTCAAGCGCCTGCGCAATGCGTGCACGCCCTGATTGAGGGCATCCTTGAGCACTACGCCAAGGCCCGTGTCCTTGTCCTGGCCTCCAAACACAACGATGCCGGTACCTTCGAGCTTCTCCGTCTTGGCGTCAAAGGATTGCTAGCCTACGGTCAGGCCACAAAGCAATGGCAGGATGCGCTGCCTTTAGTCGCCGCAGGAGGTTACTGGGTTCCTCGCGCTGTGCTCTCGCGCTTCGTCGAATCTATTGTCGGATCGCGCAAATCGGCCATTGCGCGAAATCACATTCCAGGAACGCTCAGCCGCCGCGAACGCGAGGTTCTCGATTCGCTCTTGCGCAATCTTTCCAACAAAGAAATCGCCAGTCAATTGAACATTTCCGAGCGCACCGTCAAGTTTCACGTTTCAAACCTGCTCGCTAAACACGGCGTTCGTCGCCGGGCCGATTTGATTGTCATGCGTTTCCAAGAGTCCCAGCTGCCCAACTGACTTTTGCTTGCTGTAAACACCTTTTTGTGATTAGAATGCGTTCTCCCTCCCAGCAGCAGTGAACGTCGGCTACAGGTAGATCCAGTAAGACGGAAGACGAATGAGCATGAGCAGATAGCAAGGTAGCGCCCAGCCCATTTCCTTGTTTTCTCATGAGAAAGGAATCCGGCGTGCTAACACGCTTAGAGCATGCCGTACTATGCTGCTCAGTACCAGTACTTTTGAGGGGTCGGAAAGCGCCCGAACGTACGATGCCACTGTGCGTAGGTCGCTGTTAAACAATCGTGTGAGGCGTTCCGGCTCACTTGTATGGGTTTAACTGCTCAAGCTCCATCGCCAGCGCGGCCCGCGCCGAAGCGCGCCCTTAAACCAGGAGCGCGTCTCTGGGCCATCCGCATTCTTATCCTCATCACCGTGGTTTTCACGGTTCGCTACTTCTATTGGCGTGTCGGATGGACCATGAATCCCGCCGCCAAGTGGTTCTTTTACATTTTCCTCGTTGCCGAGATGCTCAATTTTGCCGAGGCCGCGCTCTTCTACATCACGACGTGGAAGCCTACCAACCGGTCGCCGCGCCCAGTCATCCTCGAACGCACCGTCGACGTCTTCATCACAACCTACAATGAGCCAGTGAGCCTTCTCCGTGAAACCGCGCTCTGTGCCGTCAGTATCGAATACCCTCACAAAACTTATATCCTCGACGATGGAAACCGCCCTGAAATCGCGGATCTTGCCCGCGAACTGAACTGCACCTATATTTCCCGAAAGGAACGCACCAGCGCCAAAGCGGGAAATCTCAACAACGCGCTCCGGCAAACTCAAGGCGAATTCATCGTCACTCTCGACGCCGACCATGTCCCCATGCCCGGCTTAATCGCCGAACTTATTGGATTTTTCGCCGAACCTCGCGTCGGCGTGGTGCAGACCACTCAGGACTTTTACAACTTGGATTCGTTCCAACACCGCATGCGTGTCGAGAAGGAGAAGGGCTGGCAGCAGCAAGAGCTCTTCTTCAGCGTCATTCAGCCCGGCAAGGACGGATACAATGCGACCTTCTACTGCGGCAGCCCGGCTATGCTTCGTCGCAGCGCGCTCAACGAAATCGGCGGCTTTGCAACCGAAAGTATCACCGAGGACATGCACACTGGCCTTCGCCTCCAGAAAAAAGGGTGGAGAGTCGAATATTACAATCACACCGTCGCGCGCGGCCTTGCCCCTCAAACTTATCGCGGTTTTGCCACACAATGGGGTCGGTGGGGTCAGGGCGCCATGCAGGTCTTGCGCAAGGAAAATCCCCTCTTCGGACGCGGCTTGACTTTTGGCCAGCGCCTCAACTATTTCGCTTCCTTTTACTTCTACTGGATGAGCTTTCAAAAATTAATCTATATCGCCACTCCCATTTTTTGCTTGGTTAGCGGAATTTTCCCGCTCATTGCTGTTCCTAGGGTGTTCGCCATATATTTCCTTCCCTATTTCCTCCTGAACCTTTTCTCTACGGCTGCTCTGCAGGGTGGTTTCAGCGGGTTCTGGCTCAGTGAGGAATTCAATCTCATCAAGATGCCGGTTCTAATGGCCACCACTCTCGGTTTCTTCCGCAAGGAAGTCCCTTTCAAGGTCACGCCTAAGGCCCGTGACACTTCCGCGCGCTGGACGGAAGTCTGGCTCCAAAGCCTCTTACTGATCGGAGTGCTTGTCGCGCTTGGATTTGGTTGCTGGAAAGTCTCCCAGACCACCCCCGAGGGTTATTATTTCTGGGCGCTCGTTGTGAACATCATCTGCGCAATTTTCTACATCTTGCTCTTCGTGCCCGTAATTTGGCGAGCCTTCCGTCACAAAGAGTTGCGCGCATCCTATCGCTTCCCGAGCCATCTCGATGTACCGGTGCTCTTCGGCTACAACGCTGAAGGCGGCGGACACATCGTTGGTCGCGGCTTTGCCCGCAATCTCAATCGCAACGGGTTTTCCATTACTCAAAAGGATGCTGTTCCCCTCGGAGCCACCGTTGCCGTTGAGCTCAGCCTCCCCAATGGAACGGTCCACGCTCATGCGCGCGTGGTCCGGAATGTCGAATTTTTCAAGGGCGAAAACAAGCGCACTTCAAGCGGTCTCATCTTTGAGCAAATCGACGCCGTTGACCAGGACTCCATTTCCAAACATTTGTTTTGGGAGGTTGCTCCTCGCCACGGCAATATCCTGACCATGACCCGCCGCAGCCAGGCTCGCGGGGCGCGTACGTGACGCGCCTCGCCCTATTCGTGGCACTTGCCTCGATTTTTCTTCTCCTCGTCCCGCGTCGCGCGTGCGCGCAACAGCAAGCTTCCAGCGATCGTGCCGTCCAAAGCTTCCAACAAATCCTGCAAACGGATCCGGACAATCTCAGTGCCTTGCGCGGCCTCGTCGATGCGCTCGTCGCTGAAGGCAAATGGCGCGAAGCCATCGAACCCCTGCAGCATCTCGATAACCTCCACTCGGATGACGCCGCTCGCATCTTCCAGCTTGGCCAGATGGAAAGCTGGCAGCCCGGCCATCGGGCGCAGGCGCTCGCGCTCCTGAAGCGCGCCACAAATCTCGACCCTGCAAATCTCTCCTACCGGAAGTATTATGCGCAGGTGCTCAGTTGGAACTCCGCAACTCGCTCCGAAGCGCTAAGCGTCTTCCAGCAAGCTCTCCGCGATTCGCCCAATGATCCGGATCTCCTGTTGCAGTACGCAGAAATTCTTTCTTGGAATGGCACCACTCGCGCCCAAGCCATGGATTGCTACAAGAAACTCCTCGCACAGAATCCTCACGATGAGCGCGCTCTCACCGGCGAGGCGCAGTTGCTCTCCTGGAGCGGCCATTCGTCTCAGGCGATGGACATCTACCAACAAGTGCTTTCGCAGGATCCTACGAGCGTCCCAGCCCTGCGCGGTGAAGCGCAAATCTTTGGTTGGCGCGGTGATTATCGCCAGGAATTGAACCTCGCGCAACAAGCCCACGCTCTTGATTCTGCCGACCCCACCGCAACCCTCGAACTTGCCCAAGCCGAATACGATACGGGACATTACGCCAAGGCAAAAAGCGACTTGGCTCAGGTAACGTCCACTGACACTCCCGATTACATCAATCTAAAAACAGAAGTTGACCGCGCTCTCGGCACTTACTTCGAGCTTGGCTACGCCATGCGCCGCGACGGCGGACTGCTCGATTATGATTCCGCCATTGCGCTCATCTCTACGCCACTCGGCTCGCAAAATCGCCTGACTGCCATGTATCAGCCGTTCCGCTATCGCCCTACTGCGGGAGATTTCAATTCAAATTACTATGCGCTGATGCTCGATTCCGAGCCCTCCGAGGGCGTCACAACTCACGCGCAAGTCGCAGGCCGAACCTTCACTGGCGGATACTCACAGATGGAAGGCGCTTTCGATTCCACTTTCACAGTCCGCCCTTCATTTAAGCTCCAAATGGGCTTCGATCGCCAATCCGACCAGGAAACCCTTACTTCCACTCTCGGCGCCGACGTGGACGGCGTTTTTGTCGGTCAGGTCGAGACCAATCTCGCCAGCATCGGCGGCAGCTATTCCAATAACCAGCACCATTACGACGCCTCATTGACTTACACTGACGGCGTCTACACCGGCGATAATCTCGACTCCAATCGCCGCTGGGGCTTCGACGGCCAGCTTGGCAAATCCCTTCGCGGCAATCATCCATACATCCGTGCTGCATACGGCTTCGTGTATTTGAGTTTTGATCACGATGCCGAATTTGTTCCCGGCGACGGCCAGCCTCCTCGCGTCACCGGCGGCTACTACAGCCCGACTAAATATCTGCTCAACTACGGCCAGTTAACTTTTTCCGGCAATTTTGGCGCACATGCGAAATGGGATCTTGGTGGCTTCGCTGGCGCTCAAAACGCGCAAACGTTTTACAACTCGTTCTCCTCGACGCAATTTGCCTCTACGTTTTCCACGCACCTGACCTGGAGTTTCACCTCTCACGATGACCTTCGCCTGGGCTACGATTACATGAACACCTTCAACGCTTTCCATCGCCATCTGTTTCTCGTATCCTGGCGGCACTACTTCTAACGTGTCTTCCTCAAGTCTTTTTCCTTCGCCATCGCCCGACAGCCAGATCTCGTCCGCTCCGCCAAGAATTTCCAATCCGTCGCCAGCCCGCGCGGCATGGCGTTCTCTTTGGCGAATCCTGCGCGTTGTTCAGTGGCCGCTCATCGCCGTTGTGGCTCTCGCATGGTATTTGCGTGCTCGCAATCCTCATTTCTCGAGCGCCTACATGGACGAATCGATTTACATCCTTTACGGCCGCATGTTCCTCTCCCGCCATTTCGAGCCGCCCATCGACCATCCTCTGAATTTCAGTTTCGGCTGGTATTTGTGGCCGACCCTCGCTGCATGGGCTGACCGCATCGCTGGCCTGGTGGGTGTTCGTGAACTCGCTGCCGCCATGGGAACGGTTGTTGTTGTCTCCGTTTATGGCTTCGCGAAACGAGTCTTTTCTTCCCAGGTTGCGCTCGCCTCCGCGCTCATTTTCGCGCTCCTCGGTCCCGCAATTCTCGTTTCCCGCGTCGCGACGCGCGACATCGGCTCGCTCTTCTTCTTTGCCCTTGGTCTGTGGCTGTTCGCTATTGCCTGGCAACAGCAAAAGGGCCGGAAGTGGCCCTTTTGGCTCGCGGCTGCTCTGTCGATATTTGCTGCTTTTCTGTGCAAATACCTAATCGCGATCTACTTTCCTTTCCTGATGCTTCTGGCCTTGCGGAAGGGCCGCACCGCCGTTCGCGGCTATTTCGCGCCTCTTGCCGTCCTGTGCATCGTGTACGGAATTTACTTCCGTGAATCGCTGATAGCGCTCTGGCATTACTCTCTCGCCTACAAGTCCCTTCGTGCGCCTGCCTCCCAAGCCGTGCAAATCTACTTCACTCATTCCTGGGATTTTTGGACCCTCGTACTTCTCGCGCTGCTCGCTTGTTTTTCTGTGCGTGAAGTCGGCTGGCGCAAACTAAGCCTGCTGTGGTGCGGCGCCGCGATCATGCCGCTTTTCCAATTCGTCTCTCGCGCCGACTACGATTACTGGAAGCACATCAACTATTCCTTTGTATTCCTCGTTCCTCTCGCCATGCAGGGGCTTCTGTCGCTTCTCCGCCGCACTGGCCCTCTCGCATACAAAGTCTCTGCCGCAGTTATCGTCTGTTTTCTCGCGGTCATATTCGGCTGGATGGGTAACGCCTGGCACATTGACCAATTCGTTTTCTGGCCCAACACGGAGCCTATCTCCGCATATTTCCAGAGCCGTCTCGCGCCCGACGCGCGTGTTCTCGTCGACGACACGGTTTTACGCTACTACTTTTCTCCTCCGCTTCATCAATGGCAGATCGTCGATCCATTTTATTTTCTATACGGCAACCTCACCGGCGCACCCGCCTACTCCGCAGCGATTGCTAACGGCCTCTTCGATTACGTCGTTCTCGATGGCGGCATCGGCTCGGACGCCCGCGAGATGGCCGCTGCCATCCGCGCTCAACTGCCCGCTCGCTACCGCCTCCGCGTCAGCATGCCTGATCCCACGCTTGGCCAAACCATCGAAATCTATGAGCGCCAAAATCCGCCCGTTGCCGCCCCGCCACCCTCCGCACCTCAAATTGAAATTCTCGCGCCCGCATCCAATTCTGTCGTGCCTAACGTCGCAACCGCACTGCGCGCTCGCGTCCGAGGCATCGCGCCAGGCGACTACGTTATCGCCAGTGTTTTCACCAACCGCTGGTACACGCAAACCGGCAAACTCCGCCCGGGCGCTCCCGATGGCAACTTGTCCGCGACCGTCTATCTCGGCGGAGGGGGCCGCGAGCAGTGTTATCACATTGTTCGCGTTCGCCTCTTCGATGCCGCTGGTCGCTTGCTCAACTCCGCCTTGAACTTCAACATCGCTCGCGCCAATCCCGACGGCTCCGCTCCGGCCTGCCGTTAAACTCAGCCTTTCGCTCTTCAACTCGCCTTCCGTGCCGCTCAGTGCACGCGCCGCTTCGAGTGGCCACTGACCGTGCTATCCTTGTAGCAGCACGCGACTTGCGTGCATCTCCTCCTGCAAGGAGCCACAAAATTCGCCGACCAAAATAGCGCTGTGAACTCCTCACCTAGTCGCGCCGCCGAGCTAAAGGCCCTCCTCAACGAACGCATCGTCATCCTCGACGGTGCCATGGGTACCATGATTCAGGCGCGCAATCTCACCGAAGCCGATTATCGCGGCGCGGAATTCGCCCGTCATCCACGCGATTTGCGGCTCTGCAATGACGTACTAAATCTCAACCAGCCCGCCATCGTCGAATCCATTCACCTCCAGTATCTCGAGGCCGGCGCCGACATCATCGAAACCAACACCTTCAATGCGAACGCGATCTCCATGGCCGAATATGGCTTGCAGGATCGTGTCTACGATCTGAACAAAGCCGCCGCGCAAATCGCCCGCCGCGCGGTCGAGCAATTTCACCGCAACAATCCCGGCGCTGGTCCGCGCTTCATCGCCGGCTCCATCGGGCCCACCAGCCGCACCGCTTCCATGTCGCAAGACGTGAATAGCCCTGCTTCTCGCGCCGCCACTTTCGACCAGTTGCGCGCCGCGTATTCCGAACAAGTCCGCGGCCTCATCGACGGCGGCGTTGACACGCTCCTCGTCGAAACGATTTTCGACACGCTCAACGCCAAAGCCGCCCTTTTCGCCATCGAGGAGTGCTTCGAAAAATCCGGCACGCGCTTGCCCATCATGGCTTCCGTCACCATCACCGACCAGAGCGGCCGCACGCTCTCCGGTCAGACCGTCGCTGCGTTCTGGGTCTCCGTTTCGCACATGAATTTGCTCAGCGTTGGCATCAACTGCGCCCTCGGCGCCAAACAGATGCGCCCGTATATCGAAGAGCTGTCGCGCATCGCGCCCATTTACATTAGTTGCTATCCCAATGCTGGTTTGCCCAACGCCTTCGGCGGCTTCGACGAAACGCCCGAAAAAATGGCCGCTGATCTGCGCGATTTCGCTGCGAACGGCTGGCTCAATATCGCCGGAGGCTGCTGCGGCTCCACGCCCG
>JASHYE010000478.1 GCA_030043155.1 Candidatus Acidiferrales bacterium
GAGCAGCAGAACAACTCCTGAAATCGCCAGAAGCAGGAACAGAATAAAATGCAGATAAAAATTTGCGCCCCACGGCGCGCGCCATAGCGGGCTCGCGGCAATCGTGTAATCACCAAGGTGATAGGTCGGGAATTGTTTGGCTTCCTGCTGCATGAGAACGTTCAGATCGGCCTGCGCCTGATTCGCCGTAACGCCGGGTTCAAGATGACCAATGGACATGATCCAGTCGCTGCCGCGGTCTTGCAGAAGATCGCCGCCGGTGTGAAATACGCCTTCCATGACGATCGGAACCCAGAGGTCATAGCTGAGTCCCGTCTGCGTTCCGACAAACTCGCGCGGAGCAACACCGACCACTTGAAAAGCGTGGCGATCGATCTCGATGCTCTGACCAATAATTGAAGGCGCACCGCCGAACTGGCCCTTCCACAAGTGATAGCTGATGACGACAACCGGCGCTCCTCCGGGCTTCGTGTCCTCGGAGGGAAGAAATCCACGGCCGAGGATAGGCCGCACGCCGAGCGCGTCGAAATAGTTCGCCGATACGAGCACGCCCCACAGGCGGACCGGTCTGGCATGTGCGGTGAGGCTTGCCGTTATCGGGGAACTGGCGATAAAGCTGGATAGCGTATGGTTTCGATCGCGGAGGTAGGCGTAGTCGGGGTAGGAAATCGGATTTTGATCACGGCTTCCGCCGGCACTGATGGCGACGTACCGGCTGGCGTGCTTCAGACCGGGGATAGGATTGAGAACGGTGGAGTTGATCCAGCTAAAAATGGTCGAGTTTGCGCCGATGCCAAGCGCAAGAGTGAGGATAGCAATTATGGTGAAGCCCGGCGACTTCAGGAGGACGCGAACGGCGTAGCGAACGTCTTGCAAAAGAGTCATAAACACACCTCGATGGAACAGAGATGAGGAGCAAATGGCAGGCCAAGGCCTGCGACCATTAAACCACTAAATTCAGCAATTTAGCTAAGAAGGAACCGTGAAGCCTATATGGTGTGTCCGATTGTGGGAAGGATTGTCGCTGGGACGGACAGTGGCCGATTGAAGCCGATACGGAGGCTTCCGGTACATCAAAGACGGCGGACGTTTTTCGGGGGTTAAACCGCTTGACTCTGCAGGTCTTGGGGCGTCTAATTTAATACTGCCCACCCTTAATCCGGCTGTTTTTGTAATCCATAGGCGAAGGAAATCTTAGGCTCCAAATCTCATGAAAGCTTCTGACTCGGAAGGAGTTCACACGAAATGAGAACCAAATCTCTCGCTCTGGCTCCCTTTCTCGCGATGGTTGTGACGCTCACGCTCTCTGCGCCCGCATTCGCCCAGAACGGGAAACTGAAAATCAAGGTCAGTCCGAAGCAAGCGTACGTTTTTGTGGATGGCAATGCGATACGGGAAGGCAGCCAGACTGTCAAGCTGCCGGCCGGAACGCATTCGGTAGGTGTTTATAACTACGGGTACACGTCGCAGACGCAAAATGTAGATATCACCGCGGGCAAGACGACGAACCTTGATGTGAAGTTGCAGAGTTCCGGCGGCGACGTATCCGGGCCGTTCGGAGATATTGAAATTAAGGGGAATTCACGTGCGGCTGTACTGCTAAACGGCAAGACGCCCGCATACTTCGTGGGTCACGTGGATGAATTCAATTTTAATGCGCTGTTTTGGCACCAGAGGCTGCTCGTGAGGGCTGGAACGTATCAGATCGACGTTACGCGCAATGGACAGACGATCTGGTCTGGACCGGTGACCGTGCAGGCTGGACAGCGTGTTACCGTTCACCTGAACGATGGCAAGACAAACACGAAGAATTGGAAGGACGGCAACACGCTAAAAGCACAGCCGAGATTCAGGGCAGGCCTGGTGAATACGACAGTGGCTGTCGCGCCGGTGTCCGGCACATTCTCGGCGTCTCCGACGCAGATTAATTGCGGCGATTCTTCGACGCTGACGTGGAGTTCGACGGACGCAGTGGATGTGAACATCACGCCAATCGGAACCGCGCAAGCAAGTGGAACGCAATCCGTCTCGCCGCACCAAACAACGACCTACAACTTTACCGCGAGCGGTCCGGGCGGCACGTCAACGCAGAGCCAGACGATCAACGTGAACATTCAGCCGACGGCCACGCTAACCCTGAATCCGACCGAAGTGACGTATCACAAAATCGGAGACAAGGTGAAGGAAGACGGTACGTCAACGCTGAACTGGACTTCGTCGAACGCGAGCACCGTGAACATTGATCCCATCGGAAGCGTTTCGACCAGCGGCAGCCAGCAGGTGACCGCGCAGCCGAAACAGCAGAACGTTGGGCCGATTGATGAGAACCAAACGTACACGCTCACGGCGACGAACGTTTGCGGCGGAACAACGACGCAGACGGCGAATCTGCACATCACCGGCTCCATTGAACCGAAGCCTGTGGTGACGCTCGAGAGCGTTTTCTATCCAACGGCGTATCCGGTAAAAGAGCATCCGGACGTTGGCCTGATAACTCCTGAGCAGCAGTCACTGAATGAGGTGGCGTCGACGTTCAAGAAGTACCTGGATTACGACGACACGGCGACGCTTACCGTGGTGGGACACGCGGACGTTCGCGGGTCCACTCCATACAACGAAGAGCTCAGCCAGCGCCGGGCCGACCGCGTGAAGGATTATCTTGTCTCGCAAGGAATCTCAGCGGACAAGATTCAAACGCGCGCAGAAGGCAAAGAGCGCCAACTGGAGAACAGCGATGTGGCGCAGTTGCAGGAACAGGATCCGGCGAAGCCGCAGAGTTGGATGATGCGGCGGGTGCGGAATACGTGGCTGGCGTACAACCGGCGCGTAGACATCATCCTGCAACCGACGGGCCAGGAGTCGACGAAGTTCTATCCGAACGATGCGGCGGATGCGCGGGTGTTGTGGCAAATGCCAAAACCGACGCTGAGGAAAGTGCGTCAGGCTGAGGGTGACACGCCCGCAGAACCGACGCCAACGCCGAGGCACCGGACGCACAAACCGGCAGCTCCTAAAACACAGCAACAGCAGCAGTGAACATTTGCTCAAGGAGGCCGACCTAAAGAACTCGGCTTAGAAAAAAACAAAGGCGTGCGCCCTTTTGAACGCACGCCTTTTTGTTTTGGTGAAGTAAGGTTTGCGAGTGCCAGTTGACTAGCCCGCCGTAGCGGCGCGATAACCGCTGCGAGAGGCTTTCTTGAACGCTTCCAGCGCTTCCGCCGAGGACAACAGCGGGGTGGTCTTTACGGTTCGGCAGGCGCCGCCCGCAGCGAAAGCAATCGACAGCGCTGAAGCAGCTACGTTATCGGGCATTTCCGCAAGGAGCACGGCGTCGTAGTCGCCGAATGCGAAATAACCTTCTTTAACTTTTCCGCCGAGATTCTCAACCGCCGGGCGGACTGCCTCGATGCGGTCTTGTGGATTGTTGACGAGCGCCTGCAAAGCACTTTCGTTGTACGCGACTTGAATCAAATAGTGGGGCATAGCTCCTCCTTATTCCTTGCGCAAAGTAGAATTCGCCCTGATTGCGCGCATCCTTGGACTGGGGCCGCGCGAAGTCAATGGAAAGCTGATGTTGTACCGGTGGAAAGCGACCGATAGAATTGACGGCTTCGTATGACGTTCGCCTCGCAGAAAATCCGGCAAAGAATTGTTTCGCTCGCGCCTAGCGTGACTTCGATCTTGATGGCGATTGGCGCACGGCGGCAGATTGTCGGCGTGAGCCAGTGGTGCAAAGATGTAGCGGACGTAGGAGGATTGCCGGTAGTGAGCGGGGATTGCTGGCACTTCGCGGCCAGCGGAGGACGAACTTCGACGGGCGGAAATGCTGCGACGCTGATAGACTTAGGGCCGACAATAATTATTGGATCGGTGCCCTTCAAGACGGAGGCTGTCGAGAAAATTCT
>JASHYE010000479.1 GCA_030043155.1 Candidatus Acidiferrales bacterium
GCGGCTTTGCAGTAGCGCCAAGTGCCGTTGACCTTGACGTACTTGTATAGCGTGTACCTTGAAATTCCCATAGTGACTGAATTCCTCTCTAGGGCCTAATACCGCGCGAGCGGACTTTTCAGGCGAATTTGAGGATGTCTTAGGGAAGTGTTTTAGGAAGGACCCTAACCCATTGAAAACAAACGAATGGCGGAGAGGGTGGGATTTGAACCCACGAGGCCGGTTTTGCCAGCCTACCCGCTTTCGAGGCGGGCTCTTTCAACCGCTCAGACACCTCTCCGGTGAACTGCGTAGAAAAGATTAGCAGAGCGAAGACCGGTGAACAACGCCGGAAGTGAGTGCCTCGGAGGCCGACCCAGATTGTGAAACAGCACGGGGCCGCCGTTGCGCTGGCTTCGTTCGCTCCGACTGGGACTTCTCAAGAACCAAACGGATCTTCGAGTGACAGGCTCGGCGGAGTCAGCAGTTCCGCGCCATCTTCGGTTACGTGCAAGTCATCTTCGAGCCGAATTCCAAATTCACCCGGGATGTAGATGCCCGGTTCGTCGCTCGTGGTCATGTTCGCTTGCAGCACCGGATGCAGCGGCGAGCCCCACATGTTGTTGTCGACCAGGTAAGGCCATTCGTGCATATCCATGCCCAAGCCATGACCGACGCGATGGGTGAAGTACTTGAAGCCCGGGCCGTAGCCGGCGTCGACGATGACCTTGCGCGCGGCCGCGTCAACGGCTCCCGTCACAACGCCCGGCTTTGCGGCTTTCAAAGCGGCTTGCTGCGCTTCGTGGACGATATTGAAGACCTTCACCATCTTGTCGGTCGGTTTGCCCAGCACAAATGTCCGAGTGATGTCCGAAGTAAACCCTTCGACCTTGCAGCCATCGTCGAGCATGATGATCGTGCCTTCGCGGATGGTTTGCGGCGTTCTTGATCCGTGAGGCAAAGCGGTGTATTCGCCGATATTCATGCTCGCCTCTCCGACGAACCCTACTTGCGCGTAGGCCGCGTGGATCAGCGCTTGCACGTCCGCTCCCGTCATTCCGACTTTCAGGGATTTGTAGACAGCTTCGTAAACGCTGAGCGTAGCGTGCGCCGCCAGCCGGATGCAGTCGACCTCGTGGTCGGTTTTTATCATGCGGCAGCCGGCCGTCACCGGTGTGGCGCTGACAGTCTCAATGGCGTGCGCGCCGGCATTAGCGAGGCTATTCGAGAAAACGTATTTGACCGTCTCTTCAATTCCCAGCCGGCCCGTGCTTATACCGTGATCTTTGAGACTCTTAATCAGCAGGGCGAACGGGCTCTCGTCTTCCTGCCATACTCGGATGTCAGCCGCAGACCCGAAGGGGCTATTGGCTAGAATTTCTCTCGCGCGTCCCTCCTCGAAAGCCGGACACACGACGAACGGATTCGCTCTGGCGGGAATCACGATTGCCCACAGACGCTCGCTGCTGCCGATCTGGGCATTGGCAAAATAGAGGGTCGAGGTGCCTCCGCACAGGGCAATGGCGTCGATCTTGTTCGCCGCCATCAGGCCCTTGGCCTTTTCGACGCGCGCCATGCGCTCGTCATTAGTGATCGGACGCACCTGAGCGGTCATCGACGGCAGCGCCGCAATTGGTGGCGGAAGCGGTCCGTGCATCACTTCCTGGGGCTCTCGCTCCTGCGCTGAGGTCGGAGCACCCATCAGGGACTTACCAGCGGCGGCTGCCGCAACACCCGCCGACGTGAACCGCAGAAATGAGCGCCGTGACAGCATCGCTTCCTCCTCAATTCGACGAGATTTCTTCCACTCCATCCGCGCGCCTTGCCTCGCCGAGATGGACTGTGAATCCTACGCGTCTTCTGCCAGCGACACAACAAATCTGAGTGTGAGGCGACGTCCCGCGCGCCGCTGAGGTCGCGAGAAAAATCCGAGCGAGAGATTTATTTCAGAGTTGATTTCGCTGGCCGACGCGGCAAATTGCGGCTTAAATAGACGCGGGAGAACAACGATGAAGGCTGCGCTGGTCAAATCATTCGATAAACCGCCACGCTACGGTGCTTTTACCGAACCGATTGCCGGCGATGGAGAGAAGGTCGTCACCGTCACTGCAGCGGGCCTTCATCCCATCGTGAAATCGCTCGCGAGCGGAAAACATTACGGCAGCACAGGAAAGTTACCGTTTATTCCCGGACTTGACGGAGTGGGGCGACTTGAGGACGGGACCAGAGTGTATTTCGGGGCGCCGCGAAGCCCGTTTGGCAGCTTCGCGGAACTCACGGTTACGATGCAACCCATGTATCTGCCAATTCCAAAAGAACTTGACGATGTAACAGTCGCGGCAATGATGAATCCCGGAATGTCATCGTGGGGGGCGCTTACTGCTCGAATTCAGTTGGCGCGTGGGGAAGGCGTGTTGATACTCGGTGCAACGGGGGTAGCCGGGCTGTTAGCGGTGCAAATCGCGAAGCGCCTCGGTGCGAGCAGAGTCATCGGAGCTGGACGAAACGTGGATGCCCTCGAGAGGGCGAAACGACTCGGCGCGGATGCTGTAATCCCGCTGGAACAGGACGGTGAAAAGCTGATCGCCGCGTTTCGGTCGGAAATTGCCGGGAGCAAGACAAGCGTGGTGCTGGACTACCTGTGGAGCACTCCCGCAGAGCTTCTCTTGGAAGCGATTGCGCAGAAGGGCTTACAACATGCCGCTGGTCGCATTCGTTACGTGCAAATTGGCTCCATGGCCGGTCCCACAATTTCTCTTCCTGCGGCCACGTTGCGAAGTTCAGGCCTGGAGATCTATGGCAGCGGTTTCGGTAGCGTATCAATCGAAAGAATTTTTCAATCGCTCGAGGAATTTCTCAAGGAAGCTGCGAGCAGGCCCTTTGTTATCGAAACGAAGCAAACGCCGTTGCGCGATATAGAGCGGCTGTGGGGAGAGCCGCAGAGCGGAACACGCATTGTTTTCCAGCCGTAACGGCATGCCGCCGACGTTTCAGCCAGAGAATCTCTCCCGCGCTGGGTAGCAACCTACTTCAGGTACCACGGCGCGTTGATCACCACGATCCTCTGGTTGCCCTTCAGAAGCAGTGCCGCTTTGAGCCAGGTGGCGCGCTGATTGTGCAAGAAATATTGATACCAATGCCGCTGCACAAGCTCCGGAATAATCACCGCAATCTGCCGGCCGGGATTCTTTTTTTCAAGCTCAAGAACGTAATCAACAATCGGATTAATCACGAACCGATAGGGCGATTTCAGTACGGTCATGTGAGGAACGGGCAGGCCTGCCTTCATCATTGGCTCTTCGACGCATTCCAACCATTGCTTCCGCGCATTTTCTTCGTCTTCGCCACTGTCCACGTGCAGCACGTGGACTTCCGAAGAGAGACTCACCGCAAATTGCAATGCCTCGCACGCGATTTTATTCCACGAAGTCGCCGGCATCACGACAATGGGCGCTCCCAGTTGAGTGAGATCAATCGGGCCCGGATCGGCAATCGCCTTCTGCACTTTCGTATAGTGACGCCGGATTGAGAACATCAAAGCAATCATTGCGGGAATCAGCAACGTCGTGATCCATGCACCTTCCACGAATTTTGTGACCGTCACCACCACGACGGTGATCGCAGTCATGGTTGCGCCGAAGCCATTGATGAACATCGCGGAGCGCTTCCTTTTCCCTCCCACGCGCTTCCAATGCATCACCATTCCCGCCTGCGACAGTGTGAACGCCAGAAACGCTCCAATGGCGTAGAGCGGAATCAAACGATCGGTCACTCCGCCAAAGATACCCAGCAGGATCCCGCAAAAGACTGTGAGGACCGTGATTCCGATTGTGTAGACAAGCCGCCTTCCCTGAATCGCCATCGGATAGGGAAGGTATCCGTCCTGCGCCAACAAGCGGCACAGCCGTGGAAAATCAGCGAATGCCGTATTCGCAGAAAAAGCCAGAACCAACAAAATGGAAGCAATGGTGACGTAGTAGAAGATATTTTTCCCTGCAACTGCAGCCGTCAATTGCGAAAGAACGCTCTGATAACCCGCGCCAGGATTTGTCGCGCCAATGTGATATGCACGGCAAAGAACCGCAATCCCCGCCAGGAGAATCACCAGCAATCCAATAATGATTGTCAGCGTCCACTGCGCCGTCTTCACCACAGGTTCACGAAATGCACGCACGCCATTGCTCACGGCTTCGACTCCAGTCATCGCCGTGCACCCGCTGGAAAATGCCTTGAGCATCAGCCACGCCCCGGCTGCTGCCGTCACGCCGCCCAGAGCAGGCGGGGCAGTCACCGGCGCCGGATGCCCTCCCACGATCATTGTCTTGAAAATTCCTATACCTAAGGTAATCAGAAGCGTGCCAACAAAAAGATATGTTGGAAGCATGAAGATGGTTCCCGTCTCTCGCACGCCGCGCAAATTGATGATCGTGATCACAACCAGAATCCCGAGGCATAAGCCCAGCGTATGTGGCTGGAGCGACGGAACGGCCGAAATCAGGGCGCCCACTCCCGCGGAAATTCCCACCGCTGCGGTCAACACGTAGTCAATCATCAGGGCGGCCGCGGCGAGCAATCCGGCAGATTCGCCAAGGTTTTTCCCTGCGACAATGTATGAACCGCCTCCCGTGGGATATGCATCAATCGTTTGCCGGTACGAGAAAAATACGATCAGCAGCAGCCCAATTATGCTGAATGTGATCGGGATGACGTAGATGACGCTTAACGCACCTAGCGGGATCAGCAGCGTCAGAGCAGCTTCTGGACCATATGCTGCGGAGCTCAGCGCATCCAGTCCAAATACTGGAATACCGCCAAGCGCTCCCAGCTTCTCACCGCGCTCCTCTGAAGATCGCAGCGGCCGTCCCAGTAGAAAATCGACTATGGACATTCAGCGCTCCTCGTGTGGTCAGCCTATGCACGCGATTAATCCCGCGTCCAGTCCCCTGTCCGCCCTCATCCATGATGGTACTTGCCAATACGGCAGTACCGGCCTCCACTGAGCTACTGGGCGGATAATCCGTTCATTATGGTCTGAACCAGCATTTTGGTCACTATTTAACCCCTCGCGGCAATCGTCCCACTGAGGCACCGAGCCAACAGGCCACTCTAAGTACTGTACCAACAATAACATACGTTACTCTTACGGCTTGGACGCCCTCATGCTCTTACCAACGTTGCTACTACTCTTGAAAGAGCCCCGTTCCTGGTTTAAGGAGCTGTGCAGTGAAGACAAGAAAGCGAAACGGATCCGGCGGATTCAGCATTCTCGAGCTTCTCGTGTCCGTGCTGGTGATGGGAATTATGGTCGCCGCCACCGTAGCAGAAATGGAACCGACGGTGCAGCAGTTCCGCGCTAATTCGGGAGCCTACATGCTGGAAGGCCAAATGCGTTATGCGCGGCAGACCGCCATCGCACAACGCCGCGACGTTCTGCTTACCTTCACTGGAAACAATCAAGTTACTCTCACGATTCAAGATATCCCAGCAGGCACAACCGTCTTGAGCAACTTCTATCTGCCGCCCACGGTGCAATTCTTGGAGTGGGCCAGCAACGGTGACACTCCGGATGCTTTCGGTGATGCGGAGACCGTTTGCTTCAACTATTCGCCACCGCCCACCGGGTCCTGCTCCAACCCTCCGGTCGTTCAATTTCAAAGCGATGGAACGCTCATCGACTCTAATGGCAACCAACTCAATGGAAGCATCTTCATCGGCGTGTCGGGTATGCCCACAACCGCACGAG
>JASHYE010000480.1 GCA_030043155.1 Candidatus Acidiferrales bacterium
CACCACATCTTTGTCTGCCATGATCTGTGCGCTTGTGCAATCATTCAAAACAAACCTTGCAGAACACAACAGGACAAACTCAGGGACATGACTATAATTGGCCGCCGCATACAAAGCCTTCCGCACATCCACCACGCGCGCACTGCCCAAAAAGGAATACCAGGCAGCGGCGCCATCTCGCAACCCTACGCTTTGGTTCTCGTGACTGACCTGCACCGGACGAGTATCTACAATCATGATTTTGCTGATTCCGGTCCATGCACGATACCGTCCGGGCCCGAGATCTCGAAGTGGCAAACCGCGCCGAAAGAGTACACCGCGTTGGTACTCCACAAGCGTTGCGCTCGAAAGCCATCCCAAAAAGAACCGCACAAATACGATGCACAACACACCGATGAGACAGAGTAGCGTGAAAGCCATCGCAGCCTCTAATTTAGACCTTTCGAAATCCTCTGCGGCGCCGCACCGTGCGAAAAGATTTCGGTAATCTCGACTCGTGAGATTTTCATACCGTAACGCCGCAGCTCTTCGTTAACGGCCTCTTGTATGTCCCGAGCCGTCTGAACGCGGAACTCCGGGCTCCGATCCGTGATGGTCCGGGAAACGGTCGCGCGCAGAGTATTGCGAACAATAGGCAGAGAATCGCCTATTCGGTTCTTAAGCGATGTCGCAGCAAGGTAAGGATCGTCCACCGCCATTTCGGCCCCGATGCTTACGACCGACTCACTTTGCAACGCATCGCGATACGAAACACTCTCCATAACAAACGGTACCGGCCGCATATCAACAATTTCTATGCTCGCTCGCCGAGTGAAAGGCTTGTAGCTGCCGGGCCCCAGGACGTTGACAAACGAGCCTTTTACAAACCGCACTCCTCGCATATAGTCCGTGAGATAAATTCGAGGAATTTTTCGCCATCGCCACAAGAAAATAATGACGGCAACTACTATTATCCAGTAGCTCAGAGTCACTACTTCGGCTGCCGTCATTACCGATGCTTGCGCAGTATCTCTGCGATTTTCTTTGCCGCTGCGCGCGCGCGTTCCAAATCGTCCGGCGCAAACGAAATCGCCGCAACGCGCGCGTGCCCTCCGCCGCCGTACTCTTCGCATAGCGACGCCAGATTTACGTCCGCCGGCGCTTCCTTCCAGGGGTTCGTTCCCACGGACACCTTCGCGCGCATGGGCGAAGCGCTGAGTCCCACTGTGTACAAAAACTTCGGATACAGGTAGTAGGGAATGAATTTGTTGTAGCCTTCCATTTCCAGATCGCTCACGTCGAAATAAATCACACCATCACGAGCTTCCGCGCGTTCTTTCAGGATTCCAATTGACTTGCGATGCCTCTCCAGGAGCGGGCCAAGATGCTTCTCCACGATCGGCAGCTTCACGATTTCTGCCAGCGAAAGTTTCGTCAGTTCAGGAATCAGTTTCGGAACGAGGTCCGGCTCCGGCGCCCCCTCAATTACGAGCGCAAGCTGCATCGCCGGATCTTTCAGGCTCACTGCCGCTTCGGAAGAAGCGAATTGCGCGCCGTCGATGATGTCGCCCCACTGAATCAGCTCCGCCAGCGGCCGCGCATCAAATCCGAATTTCTCGCTCGCCACAGTTGCAAGGAATTTCGTGCACGACTTATAGGTGGGGTCGTAGAACTTCTTCCCGGACTGGTCCGCGCGGAAATTCTCCGCATCCGCCGGCGTCAAGAACGCGCTCTGGTGATGATCGAACCACCACGTCAGCTTCGGCGAACTCGAATACTTGAAATCAACGATCGCATTTTCGTCGCCGTCGAAAACATCCACCTCAAACGGCTGCGATGCCTTGTGAATCATCCCCGTATAGCAGAACTTCGCGTCCGCGCGGATTCTCTCGCGGTAAAAGCGCGAAAAAATCGCCGCCGAGGCCGCACCGTCAAAGCATTTGTCGTGAAAACAGACCCGAACTCTCAATCGTAACCCTTTCCCACAGGCCAAAATCCGTTAAAAGGTAAAGCCAATAAAGATGGCTGCACGAGCATGGAAAGTCAAGCCCCTCGCTCGATTCGGCTCATCTTGGCCGTGACGGATTCGCCGCTCATTTTCAAACTACCCGCTCATACTGTCCGCAACGCGCCGCTGCGCCTGATACAATCCAGCACCATGAAGCCGCCGTCTGAAAAACAGAATCCGCACCTCATGCGCCGCATGTTCGGCCGAATTGCGCCGCGATACGACTTCATCACCTGCGCTCTCTCCTGCGGGATGGACCGCCGCTGGAAGCGCGATGCCGTGCTACGCGCCGCCCTGACGCAGAATTCCATGATTCTCGACCTGGCGTGCGGCACCGGAGATTTTTCGCATCTTGTCGCGCAGCATTCGCCGGACGCTAAGTCGTTTGCTGTCGATCTCACTCTTCCCATGCTTGAACGAGCCCGCGCTCGAGGACAGAACCGCGTCATCTGCGCGGATGCCGCTCGCCTTCCCTTCCCCGATTCTTTCTTTGATGGCGTTTTCGTCGGATATGGCCTGCGCAATTTTCCACATCTCGAATCCGCGGTCCGCGAAATTTGCCGCGTCACCGCGCCCGGAGGAAAAATCATCAGCCTCGATTTTTTCCTGCCGGAAAATCGCGCCTTCCGTACGATCTATCTGGGCTGGCTTTTTCTGCAGGGCGCTTTCTGGGGATTGCTTCTGCACGGGCGCCCGCGAACTTATACCTACATTCCGGATTCACTCCGCAGTTTCGTTTCGCTCGAGGGGCTTTCTTCCGTGTTCCGCCGCTGCGGATACGCGCAGGTGCAAACGCGCGCGTACATCTTTGGGGGCATCGGGTCGCACTGCGCAACAAAAACTTGATACCGCGCCGATGTTGGGCACACTACGCAGTGCATAATTTGATTGGGAATCAATCTAAGAAACTCAGGCCTGGACAATTTGGTTGCGGATCGCGTAGCGCACCAGCTCACTCACCGAATGCACCTGTAGTTTTCGCATCACGTTGGCACGGTGAGTTTCCACTGTTTTGACGCTCATATCCAGGCTGTCCCCCACATCTTTACTGCTCTTGCCTTCCGCAATCAGGCGCACCACTTCACGCTCTCGCGAAGTCAGGCGATCTTTCATCTCTGCCGCTTCGCCGGAGCGCCGGTTGAATAATCCGTGGCCGATGACATCAATTGCCGCCGCTGTGAAGTACGGCTGATGATTGGCAAGCGCGTCTACAGCGGTCAGAAGATCCTTGTCCGCATCCGATTTCATCATGTATCCGCGGATTCCAGCATCCACAATATCGCGCACCAACTGGTCGGAGTAATGCATGGAAAGAACGAGCATCTCCGTCTTTGGGGCTACCGCGCGAATCTGCTGAGCAGCCTCCAGCCCATTCAGTTCTGGCATGCTGAGATCTAGAATCGCGACATCGGGCTTCAGGAGTTTCGCCTTGCTAACCGCTTCCGTTCCGGTGTGTGCTTCGCCGCAAATGGCCCATCCGGGGCGCACCGACAAAATATCGCGCAAGCCGCGACGCATCAAATCGTGATCGTCAGCAATGAGTATCTTCAGTCCGTTCATGAAGTGGTTTCCCTTCCCTCTTGGCGCGCGGCGGGTAAAACGCCAACGAGGTCCCAAGCCTGCGGGAATTCTGAATCCAGAATAGAAAAGCTGGCCTGAATGAAAGAGAGGCAATTGTACTCCGGGGATGCAACTCGCGTCAACCGTGCGTCAGACTGTTTCGAGTGGGCCTGCTAATTGTCTGCGGATTCGAGTCTCACTTTCGAAGTTGCGCCTGTCAACGATAGAATCTCACCTATGTACTCGCCATCTGTCCTCGACCATTTCAAGAATCCCCGGAATGC